>JAUWXE010000045.1 GCA_030616535.1 Candidatus Aerophobota bacterium | reverse complement strand
ATACTTTTGGGCAGGCCGAGCAAGCTGCAGAAAAGCAGTTGGGGGTGAGTGCTTATGAGATAATGAACTTAGAGGCGGAAAAGGTTCCTCCGGGAAGTGATGGACTAATTATCCTTCCCTATCTTATGGGTGAAAGGGCTCCCATTTGGGACCCCTTAGCCCGAGGAGTACTCTTTGGTCTTTCTCTTGCTCATGGCAGGGGCCACATTATTAGAGCCATGATGGAGTCTGTGGGTTATGCAGTTTTACATAATATAGAACTGGTTAGACAAAGCGGGATAAGGATAGATGGTTCTCTCTTTTTAGGAGAAGGGGGAGCGCAGTCCTCTTTGTGGAGACAAATTATCTCAGATATCCTTAACACAGAATGTGCCTATATTAAAGAATCCAGAGGAGCTCCGGTGGGAAACGCCGTCAACGCTGGAGTTGGAGTGGGCATTTTCAAGAACTATCACATAATCAAAGATTGGTTAAAAGTTACTGATGAGATAAAACCTAATCCCAAGCTTCATAAGTTTTATAATAAAATTTACCGGATTTACCGACAGCTTTATCCCGCTTTGAAGAAGCACTATAAGGAGTTAGCCGAGGTAACCGGATACACCTAAAGGCAAGAGAATATTTTACTGCTAAGGCGATTTACTAATAGGGCCTAATGTACCCACGAAGTAGGGGCACTCGGAGGGCGGTTGCGAACAAAGTGAGCAACCGTTTGGCCCTATAGTAAATTGGCTAATTCTAAAAATTATGGGTGCATCACTCTGACAGGGAAGTTGCGCTAAAGCTCCAAATGATTGACGAAAACTGCTCGTCTTTGTAAAATGTGTTTAAGAGAGATTTAGAAGAGGAAAAGAAACGATCCTAAAACGAAGGGAGTCTTAAATGCTAAAGAAGTTCATCAATGATCCAGAAAAGGTTGTGGATGAGATGCTGGAGGGATTTTTAGAAGCCCATGGGAATCGGATAAAAAGACTGGAGACCTCAAGAGCTGTGGTGCGAAGAGAGGCTCCCATAAAGGGTAAAGTAGGTTTAGTTACCGGTGGAGGTTCGGGACATAAACCAGCTTTTATTGGGTATGTAGGAGAGGGATTAATGGATGGGGTAGCTGTAGGTAACATCTTCGCCTCCCCTTCAGCTCAGCAGATTCATGATACCGTTAAAGCTGTAGACGGTGGAAAAGGGGTTCTCTGCGTCCTGGGTAATTATTCTGGAGACATCATGAACTTTGATATGGCCTCTGATATGGCCAAAGAAGAGGGAATAAAGGTAGAACAGGTAATCATAAATGATGATGTAGGATCGGGCTCTCGCGATCAAATGAAGAATCGTAGAGGAGTAGCCGGAGAGGTGGTTGTCTGGAAGTTGATTGGAGCTAAAGCTGCCGAGGGGGCAAATCTGGAGGAGGTAAAGAAGGTTGCCGAGAAAGCCAATGCCAATACCAGAAGTATGGGGGTGGCCCATTCTCCCTGTGCTGTTCCCTCTATGAAATATGGGGGAGAGGAAACTTTTCATCTGGGTGAGGATGAGATGGAAATAGGCGTTGGCCATCATGGAGAACCAGGGGTGGAGAAAACTAAGATGAAAACGGCCGATGAAGTCACCCAGATTCTGGCGGAGAAGGTTTTGGAGGACCTGCCCTTTAAAACTGCCGATGAGGTTAACGTACTCATCAGTGGCCTTGGTTCTACTGCCTTGTTGGAACTATATATAGTTTATCGAAAACTGGCCCAGATTTTAAAGAAAAGGAAAATAAAAATTTATAGGTCCTATATCGGTGAGTTTTTTACCTCCCTGGAGATGGGTGGATTTTCTATTACTCTAACCAGGCTGGATGATGAACTAAAGAGGCTCCTGGATGCTCCAGCAAATTCGCCTCTTTTTGTTCAGGCATAAAAAGTCACCAATCTTTAAAAGAAAAGAGAAAAAAAATGAGTCTAGTCATTGGTGCCGATCATAATGGTCTTAAGCTAAAAAAGATCATCATAGAGTTTTTGAAGGAAAAGAATGTCGAATATGAAGACTTGGGAACTAAGACTTCCGAGCCGGTTGATTATCCGGATATAGCTAAGAAAGTGGCAAGTGCGGTGGCTCAGGGTAAGTTCTCACGAGGCATCTTGATTTGCGGTACTGGCTTGGGTATGGATATCGCAGCCAATAAGGTGAGAGGCATAAGGGCCACTGTCTGTCATGATATATATTCTGCCGAGAGGTCAAGAAAGAGCAATAATGCTCAAATAATGACCATGGGAGCTCAAATAATTGGACCTGAGCTGGCAAAGAAATTGGTTGAGGTGTGGCTTAACTCCGAGTTTGAAGGAGGAAGATCAGCTCCCAAGGTAAGAAAAATAATGGAGATTGAGAAAGAGAACTTCTCTTGAAGGATAATAACCATGTCCGACAAAGAAATCCCGTACCGTAAAGTGAAAAAGATGTTGGAAGAAATCGTTGATACCCTCGGGGAGAAAAAAGAGTATCTTAATAGGCTCGACGCAGAGATTGGAGATGGAGATCACGGAAGAACCGTTTTCGAGACTTTTGAAAAAGCATTGGATAAAATTAAATTAGAAGAAAAAGATTCTGATGTAGGAACTCTACTAAAAGAAGTGGGGAGAACCATAGCTTTTTCTGGTGGTGCCGCTACCGGCCCCTTATTTGGCACGGCCTTCATCGAAGCGGGAAAGGCAATCGAAGGCAAGAGCGAGATTAAGCTGGGGGATTGGTTAAGGTCGGTTAAAGCGGCTGAAGAAGGTATTAAGAAGAGAGGTAGGGCACAGGTTGGAGAAAAAACTATGCTGGATACTATTCATTGGGTAAGCGAGTCCTTGCAAAAATCAGTAGATGAGAAGGAATCTTTAGAGAAGGCGCTAATACGCGCTGAAAAAGCTGCTCAAGAAGGAATGGAATCTACTAGAGATATAGTTTCTAAGCGGGGAAGATCCAGCCGGTTAGGGGAGAGAACCAAAGGTCACCTCGATCCGGGAGCAACTTCCAGCTACTATATTTTTAGCTCCATCATAAAAAACTGTCTTGACTAACCCAGCAACCTACACGCAGTCTCTTTCCTTAATATTTTATACAGTTTTCACCAAATTTTTGTCTTCTAATAAGATATGAACAAGATTCATATCATTAAATAAATGTCTCGCAGTTCTATGATAAAAGGCGAGGTCATTTAATAGATAAACTCACGGGATAATCCGGACTAAAAATTGCGGGAGGTGAGTAAAATTAAAGCAGTAGTTATCTATGGAAAAGAGGATTTTAGATATGAGGAGATCGAGCAGCCTAAAGCCGGAGAAAATGAGGTGGTGGTAAAGGTGGAAAGATGCGGGATATGTGCCGCCGATCCTAAGATTTTCCATGGGAAGGCCTATTTTAGTCAGGTAGTCTATGATCACGCTCCCATTGTGGCTGGGCATGAGTTTATTGGTGAGGTGGTTGAGCTAGGACCGGGAGCAAAAGAAAAATACGGTTTAGAGATAGGCGAGAAGGCTATAGCTGAGCAAATAGTTCCCTGCGGGAAGTGCTATTTCTGTAAGCGAGGGCTGTATAATATGTGTGATGTGCATGAAGTTTTCGGAGTTTCCGGGCCAGATGGAGGTTGGGCCGAGTATTTGAAATACCCTGATCGTTCCCTGATCTGGAAAGTCCCTAAGGATTTACCATATGGGGTATCTATTGCTATAGAACCTCTGGCCTGTGCTATCCATGGGGTGGAGAGAGCGAATCTTCAGCTAGGGGATGTGGCCGTAATAACCGGAGCTGGACCCATCGGGCTCTTTATGCTTCAGGTAGCAAAACTTAAAAATCCCAAGCTGTTAATTGTGTCGGATCCGGTGGACCCTCGATTAAAAATAGCCAAAGAATTGGGGGCAGATGTGACTATTAATCCGGCTGATCTTAATCTTGTTGAGAAGGTGAGGGAGCTAACCAATGGCTTGGGCTGTGATGTAGTTCTGGAGGCTAGTGGAAGTTCGGCAGCCGTCGAGGCCGCCGTCCAGATGCTTCGTCGTCGGGGCAGATTAATGGAATTCGGTGTATTCGCTGAGAAAACCTGCCTAGATTTTAGTATAATCAGCGATATAAAGGAACTGGAGATTGTAGGTGGACATCTAGGTGCTTACACCTATCCTTTGGCTATCCGCTACCTCAGTGAAGGATTGGTTAAAACTGACAGGATAGTGACTCATAACTTCCCCCTGGAGGAATGGAAAGAGGCTATAGAAACCGCTGAAAAAAGAACCGATAATGCTATTAAGGTAACTATGACACCGGAGTCCTCGTAAAGTGTGGGAGAAATTTCTTCTAGGAATAGATGCTGGGACCTCCGTGGTCAAGACGGTCATTTTTGACCTGGAAGGGCAAGAGCTATCTTTTTCCAGCAGGAGGCTATCCATGGAAACGGCAAAGCCTGGTTGGGCTGAACAGGATATGAATGAGGTATGGCAGGCAGTGAAGGAGACAATACAAGAATCGCTCAAAAAGAGTGGTCTGATGGCTAGCAATATTGCCGTGGTAGGAATTAGTGGTCAGGGTGATGGTTGTCGATTGGTGGATAAGTATTTGAAGCCAGTAAGAAAAGCTATTCTCTGGCTAGATGGCCGTGCTGGTGAGGTGGTCATCCACTGGGAAAAAGAAGGTACTGATCTAGCCGGATTTCGAATTAGCGGGTCCGCTACTTTCTCAGGAGCTCCAGCGGCTATTATTAAATGGCTGGAAAAGAACGAACCTCATTCACTGAAGAAAGCTAAACATTTTCTCTTCGCCAAAGACTGGATTAAGTTAAAGCTCTCAGGCAAGGTAAGTACTGATCCCTCTGACGCCTCAAGGGCTCCCATCAACATCAAGGATAGGGTTTATTCTGATGAGCTATTCAAGCTATTTGGTTTGTCAGCTTATCGAGATTTGTTTCCCAGAATTATCCCTTCCCTCGAGGTAGCGGGTGAGGTAACCTCTGAGGCATCTGAAGAGACTGGCCTAAAGGAGGGAACGCCCATTATCTCCGGGATGATTGATGTGGTAGCTACTCCGGTAGGACTGGGGGCCATCTATGATGGACAGGCCTTCTCCATTGTTGGCACTACCTGCTTTAATGCAGTGATTACTGATCATCTGATTTTAGAGCCCCTTGGGGTGGGGATGACTCTGGTTCACGCTTTGCCAGACAAATTCATCCGCTCTATGCCCAGCATGGCCGGAACGCCTAATCTCGATTGGTTTATTAAGGAATTTTGTTCTTCTGAGGTTGGCCTAGCTAAAAAAAGGAAAGGAAACCTTTACCAAGTCCTGGAGGAAAAGGTAAAAGAGGTTCCCTTAGGTTCAGAGGGGGTTCTCTATCACCCCTATATAAATCCAGGTGGTGAACGGGCCCCTTTTGTCAAACCATCTGCCAGAGCACAATTTTTCGGCATCAGTTTGAGACACACTCGCTGGCATCTGCTTCGATCTGTTTACGAGGGAGTGGCTCTTTCTATGCTTGATTGTTTCAAACATATACCAGTTCAAATTTCCGAGGTAGCACTCACTGGTGGAGGAGCAAAAAGTAGCCTCTGGTGTCAGATCTTTGCCGATGTCACTGGAAAGACTATCAAGACTCTTCGAAGTACTGAACTGGGGGCACTTGGGGCTGCGGTAGGTGGCGGAGTTGGAATAGGAATTTATCCTCATATGGAGGATGCAGTAAAAAGAGTAGTGAAGTTTGAAAAGGAATACTATCCTCATCCAGAAAATCACCAAAAATATCAACAGTTTTACCAGCTTTATCAGAATCTTTACCAGCAGGTCTGGGATGATTGGGATGTGAGATTGAAAGTGATAGACGTAGCTTTAGGAAGGAGTTTCTAGATAATGGAAAAAATGAAAGCGGCTGTCTTTTATGCTCCGGGAGATGTTCGGGTTGAGGAAGTTGAAGTACCTCGAGTAGGGGATAAAGAAGTTCTGGTACGGGTCAAGACAGCCTTGACCTGTGGAACAGATGTTAAAAGTTACCACAGGGGCTATTCTTTATTTAAGCCTCCCTGCCTTTTCGGCCACGAATGGGCCGGGGATATTGTTGAAGTGGGAGAAAATGTCTCCGGATTCAAGGAGGGGATGAGGGTAGTGGGACATAATACTGCACCCTGCGGGAGATGTTATTATTGCAAGAAGGGTTATCACAGTATGTGTGAGTTCCTCACCCGTAATTTGTTGTTAGGTGCCTATGCCGAATATATTAAAGTTCCCTCTGCTATTGTAGAGCAGAATCTATTTGAGATCCCCGATGAAATCCCCTATAAAGCAGCCGCACTTTTAGAACCCTTGTCCTGTGTAGTTTATGGCACTGATGAGATTGGTATACAATTGGGTGATACAGTGGTTATAAATGGTGCCGGCCCTATCGGTCTTATGTTTGTAAGATTGGCCAAGCTCAAGGGGGCGAGAGTGATTAGCTGCGATCTCTCGGAGGGAAGGCTCGCTGTAGCCCGAAAGTTAGGAGCTGACGAGACGATAAACGTGTCCCACACCAAAAATCAAGTAGATTCAGTACGAGAGCTCACAGAAGACAAAAGGGGAGCGGATGTAGCCATAGAGGCAACTGGATTTCCTGAAGTCTGGGAGATGACCATACTCATGGCAAGAAAGGCAGGTAAGGTTCTTCTCTTTGGGGGTTGCAAAGCTGGTACCACTGTCACAGTAGGTACAGAACTTCTGCATTACTCCCAGCTCACTTTAAAGGGTGTTTTTCATACCACTCCTCGTCATGTAAAGACAGCCTATGATTTAATTACTCGTCGCATGATGCCGGAGGATTTACTGGTAACCGCTGAGGTTCCTCTTAGTGAGACAGTAAAGGCCCTCGAGATGCATCTTCATCAGGCCGCAGTTAAGATAGCCATAGTTCCTTAGCTATTTTGACAATTACCAGAGGAGTAAAATACGCTAAATAGGAGGAGGAAGTTTATGGACACACAAAAGATTGCGGTTGGCCTGTGGGTGTTTGGGAAGCTTTCAGACCGATTCAGTCAATATCATGGATCTAGAACCTTGGAGGAAAAGATGGAAGAGGCCTCTAAGATAAAACAGATTCAGGGGGTGGAGGTAATGTATCCCGTTGATTTTAAAGACGAGGAGATCGATAAATTTAAGGGTCTTCTTAAGAAACATAACTTAAAAGTTGTCTCAGTGATCGCGGATCATTTCTGCGACCCCAAATGGATGCAGGGTTCTTTTACCTCCTCAGAGAGAAAGATAAGAGAAGATGCTATTCAGCTTACCAAAAGAGCAATGGATGTATCGAGAGAACTAGAATGTCCTCAAGTCAACCTGTGGCTGGGGCAAGATGGCTATGACTACCCATTTCAAGCAGACTATAAGGTTAGTTGGGATTGGTTGATCGAGGGGATAAAAGCTTGTGCAGAGTATCAACCAGAGATTAAAGTAGCCTTAGAGTACAAAATAAAAGAACCCCGAACTCATATATTCATCGCCACAGTGGGTAAAGCAGTGCTCCTCGCTAATGCTGTAAATCTAAAAAACGTGGGAGTAACGCTTGATGTAGGCCATGCTCTTTTCTGTGGTGAAAATCCATCAGAATCTTTGATTTTGCTGGACAAATGGGGAAAGCTTTTTCACCTTCACCTCAATGATAATTACCGGGAGTGGGATCATGACATGATTGTGGGTTCGGTGAACTTGTGGGACTATCTGGAGCTGTTCTTCTGGCTAAAGAAAATCAAGTACGAAGGCTGGTTTTCTCTCGATGTTTATCCCTATCGGGAGGACGTGGTAAGTGCTTGCCAGCAATCTATAGAGAACATCCACACTTTAATGGGGCTGGTTGACAAACTGGGCATGGACAGGTTAACCACCATAGTTCAGGGAAGGGATGCTGCTAAGACAGCCGCTTTACTTAGAGGTGTCTTTAAATAAAGGAGGACCCAGTATGGGAATAATTCACAAGTTCCAGGGCGATCCTGGTAACTTTGATTGGGATGGGATAGTTCCTAAGGGATACGACTCTAAGGATATCAGGGGAGCCACAGTGAGGTGGTTAATAAGCGAAAATGAAAAAGCTCCCTATTTTGCTATGAGGTATTTTGAAGTAGAACCAGGCGGTTGGACTCTTTTGGACCGTCATGCCCATGATCACGGGGTAATCATTCTCAGAGGAAAAGGCAAGGTGCTGCTTGGCGAAAAAGAGACGGAGATTTCCTTTGGCGATGTTGTTTACGTTCCTCCTAACGAGATCCATCAGTTCAAGAATGCAGGGGATGAGCCTTTTGGTTTTATCTGCGTAATTCCT
>JAUWXE010000051.1 GCA_030616535.1 Candidatus Aerophobota bacterium | reverse complement strand
GCGAGATGGGGAGCAGTCGCCCGGAGCAAGTTTTACGGTCAAAGAGAAGCTCCAGATCGCCCGGCAACTTGAAAAGCTGGGGGTTGATGTGATTGAGGCTGGCTTTCCTTCCTCATCCAGCGGGGATTCTGAAGCAGTGAGAAAAATTGCTCAGGAGATTGAGGGACCTATCATTGCTGCTCTTGCCCGGGCAGTTCTTTCCGATGTTGAGGCGGCCGGAAAGGCTCTGAAAGAAATCAAAAAGAGTCGAATCCATGTTTTTATCGGTACTTCATCCATTCACATGCGCTATCAACTGCGAAAGTCCCCTGAAGAAGTGTTTCAAATGGCGGTGAAGGCAGTAGAAGCAGCAAAAGGATATGCTTCTCAGGTGGAGTTCTCTCCCATGGACGCTACTCGAAGTGATAAGAATTTCTTATACCAGATTCTGGAAGCAGTTATTGAAAAGGGAGCCGGAGTGATAAACATCCCCGACACGGTGGGATATTCTACTCCTGAGGAATTCGGATGTCTCATACGTGATATTATAGAAAAGGTACCTAACATAAAGAAGGCTGTTGTCAGTGTCCATTGTCATGACGATCTGGGGATGGCCACGGCTAATTCTCTTTCAGCCATAAAATATGGAGCCAGGCAGATAGAGTGTTCCATAAACGGAATTGGTGAGAGAGCCGGTAATACGCCCTTAGAGGAAGTAGTTATGGCTTTGAAAACCAGGGAAGATTTCTTTGGCTTTTTCACCGGTATCCATACTGAGGAGATCTATCGGACTAGCCGTCTGGTATCTCGTCTGGCTGGAATTTCTGTCCAGCCGAATAAAGCCATTGTGGGTCAAAATGCCTTCCGTCATCAATCAGGAATTCACCAGAATGGCATCCTTAAAGAAGCTGCTACCTTTGAGATAATGACTCCTTCCTCCATCGGACTTGAGGAAGGAGAACTGGTTTTGGGCAAGCTTTCCGGACGACATGCCTTTCGAGAAAGGCTAAGAAAATTAGGATTTGAATTAAAGGATTCAGAACTAGAAACAGCTTTCAGAGCCTTCAAGAAACTGGCTGACAAGAAAAAGGAAGTTTTTGATGAGGATCTTGTCTTTATTGTAGAGGAAAAGACACTTCAGATTCCAGAGGTTTATTCCCTTGATTACATTCACACAGTTACCGGCAATAAGATCCTTCCTACGGCCACGGTGAGAGTAAGGAAAAATGACAAAGTATTTCAGGAAGCAGCCTGCGGGGATGGACCCATTGACGCTGCCTATAAAGCTATAGATAGAATTACTGGATTAAAAATAACTTTGGCTGACTATTCCCTCCGCTCTGTTACGGGAGGAAAAGATGCTCTGGGTGAGGTGACGGTGAAGGTTGAGGAGAAAGGAAATCTTGTTACTGGTAGGGGTGTAAGTACCGATATCATCGAAGCCAGTGCCAAGGCTTACATTAATGCCATCAATAGACTAATCTATCGAGGGGAAAGGGCTAAATGAGAGAGAGGCTAGAAAGATTAAGGCTAGAGGCCAAGAAAAAAATAGATGAAGCTGCCAATGAAAAAGAGCTCCAGGCTATACGGGTTGAGTTTTTAGGAAGGCGCCAGGGTAAAATTACTCAAATTTTGAGAAGCGTAAAGGACCTTTCTCCCCAAGATAGACCCCTGATAGGACAGTTGGTAAATCAGGTGAAACGGACAGTTCAGGAGGACCTAAAGAGAAGAGAAAAAGAGATGTCCCGAGAGAAGGAAGAGGAATGGGTTGACATAACTCTCCCCGGAAAAAAACCGCCCCTGGGCCGGATTCATCCCATTACTCAGACTCTGGAGGAAATCAAAAGAATCTTCATTGGCCTGGGTTTTCAGGTAGTAAGAGGTCCGGAACTGGAGACTGAGTATTACAACTTCGAGGCCTTAAATATGCCTCGCTATCATCCCGCCCGGGATGAGCAGGATTCTTTTTATCTCGACGATACCCATCTTCTCAGAACTCACACCTCCCCGGTTCAAATCAGGGTAATGGAAAAAAGATCTCCTCCCATACGCATTATTGCTCCAGGTAGGTGCTACCGGCGTGATGCGGTAGATGCCTCTCATTTCCCCATGTTTCATCACGTGGAGGGATTGGCTGTTGATAGGAGAATAACCTTTTCTGATCTTAAGGGTTGTCTTACCTATTTTGTCCACCAGATGCTCGATAAAAAAACGCGTCTTCGCTTTCGTCCCAGTTTCTTCCCCTTCACTGAACCCAGTGCGGAAGTGGACATTAGCTGTATTATGTGCAAAGGTAGGGGCTGTCAGGTCTGTTCTGGAAAAGGATGGCTGGAAATCCTGGGAGCGGGGATGGTCGACCCGGAGGTTTTCAGGAAAGTTAATTACGATCCGGAAAAGTATCAGGGCTTTGCTTTTGGAATGGGGGTAGAGCGGATCTGTATGTTAAAATACGGGATCGATGATATTCGACTTTTCTTTCAGAATGACCTACGATTCTTAAGTCAATTCTGAAAGTCAGGCTTCAGAAAAAAATCAGAAATCTTGAAAAAGGGGACGGGATTATTTTTACTATCAAAAGCAAGTACAAAGAGAAATATAAATTCGGAAAATAATCCCGTCCCCTTTTTCCCGGGATTTTCAAATGATTGAATTTGACTCCGGTTCTTCCAAGTCGGTGACTAAAACGGTTTCCACCACAAAATCACCTGGGATACGGACAAAAGTCCTGGGGATCGGGGGAGCTGGATGCAGCATACTTTCCCGACTGAACCGTAGTTCCCTGCCAAAAATAGAGTTCATTGCCCTAAATACCGATAGAGGTTCCCTGGAAAGATGTGGAGTAGAAAAGAAGCTGCAGTTGGGAGGCAGTGTGACCAGGGGATGGGGAACAGGTGGTGATCCCGAGATGGGTAAGCAGATCGCTCTGGAAGAAAAGGACAGGGTTAAAGAGATTTTGGACCAGACGGATCTTGTCTTTCTGGTTTCAGGTTTGGGCAAAGGTACCGGTACAGGAGCTTCTCCCATCATAGCCCAACTAGCTAAAGAGATGGGCAGCCTTACTATAGGATTTGGAGTTCTTCCTTGTTATTTTGAGGGAGAAAAAAGAGTAGAGGTGGGGAAGAGAGGTCTTCAAGAACTGGAAAAGACTCTGGACGCCTTGATGGTTATTCCTAACGACGTCTTACTAAAAAACGCTCCAGAAGATTCCTCCTTAAAGGAAGGATTCAGAAAAATAGATGGAATCTTGGATCAGGTTATTCAGGCCCTGGGAAATCTACTTTTACATCATGGTTTAATAAGTTTAGATTTCGCCGATATCAGGGCGCTTCTCCAGAACAAAGGTCGAATCCAGATAGCTATGGGCAAAGCATCTGGTAAGGATGCAGCTCAGGAGGCAGCTAAGCAGGCGGTTTCTTTTCCCCTGTTAGGCAAGATTTCTTTGAAGGAGGCAAAAGCTATACTTTTTAATATCAGAGGGGGAAAGGATCTAACTCTATCCCAGGTGGAAGCAGCCACTCTTATTGTCAAGGAAAATAGCTCATCTCAGGCTGAATTTGTCTTTGGTGCCGGCATTGACGAGGCTATTTCTGATGAGGTGGTGGTTGCTCTTATTGCCGCCGGAGGCAAGATCACTGAAGAGGGTAAGAAAACACCGCCTTCCTCAAAACAGCTAGATCTGGGTATTTATGCGAGTGATGAATTGGATATTCCCACCTTTTTGAGAAAGAGAAAGAACTGAAAAGGTAGCCGATATGTGGACTTCTTTAAAAAGAAACGTGGGCAAAATTATGGGAGGATTGGGGGGCCTTTTAATAGCTTTACTTCTGATTTTTGCCTGGCCTCTGGTGTTGATTATTTTTCTGGTAGTTATGGGGATCTTCTTAGGCGGGGTTTTTGATGCGGTTCGTCGGATAGGAGGTCTTTTTAATCGGATTTTTTCCCGAGAAAGATCCCAAAAAGATGAAGATAGAACCGGTTAGGGTCACCTCTCCTCTTAGCCGGACCGCAGCTCAAAGCTTGAGGGTGGGAGATGAAGTCCTTATTAGTGGAGTCATCTATACAGCTAGGGATGCCGCCCACACCAGATTAGTGAGCCTCATAGAAAAAGAAAAGCCCCTTCCCTTTCCCCTGGAGGACCAGATCATTTATTATACTGCCCCCACTCCAGCTAGGCCGGGAAGACCCTTGGGGTCTTGTGGACCTACTACGAGCGCGCGAATGGATAGGTGCACTCCACATCTTTTATCTAAAGGCTTGCGAGGAATGATAGGCAAGGGACAGAGATCCGGAGCAGTAAGAGAAGCTCTAAGGAAATACAAAGCAGTTTATTTTCTTACTTTTGGAGGAGCGGGAGCCTATTTGTCTAAGAGGATAAAAAGGGCAGAAATTGCGGCCTTTTCCGATCTGGGACCTGAAGCAGTCTACAAGCTATGGGTGGAGGACTTTCCCGCTATTGTAGGTATAGACACTCAAGGGTGTGATTTATATGAAAATTTATGGATGAGAGGAAGCGATGCTAAGAAGGGATAGACGCTCAGCCGATGAGCTGCGAAAAGTTACCATAAAAAGAAACTTTGTTAAGTATGCCCAGGGCTCGACTCTTATAAGCTTTGGAGACACCAAAATAGTTTGTACCGCCATGGTAGAGGAGGGTGTTCCTGCTTTTCTTCGAGGAGGAAAAGAGGGCTGGCTCACAGCAGAATATGGTTTACGTCCCTACTCAACTCCTACCAGGAGCCTGAGAGAAGTGAATCAGCGAAGAGGCAGGTCTTATGAGATCCAGAGATTGATCGGCAGGTCTCTCAGAGCAGTGGTGGATCTAACCGGGCTAGGGGAACGCACCATCTGGATTGACTGCGATGTCCTTCAGGCAGATGGAGGAACAAGGTGTGCTTCCATCACCGGAGCTTTTGTGGCCCTGGTGGACGCTGATAGATGGCTGAGGGAAAGGAGAATAGTAGCGGATTCTATCATTAAAGAGTCTTTAGCAGCAGTCAGTGTAGGAATTAGCCGGGGAGAAAAACTTCTCGATTTATCTTTTCAAGAAGATTCTCAGGCCAGCGTGGATATGAATGTGGTAATGACAGGCAAAAAAGAATTAGTGGAGGTGCAGGTAAGCGGGGAGGGAACTTCTTTTTCCCGAGCTGCGCTAAATGAGCTACTGGATCTGGCCGAGGTGGGGATAGCAAAGCTTATTCAACTACAGAAAAATGCGATAGGAATAGATGAATGGAACTGGTGTTAGCTACCCGCAACGAGGATAAAATCAGGGAAATAAAGGAGGCCTTCCAGAACCTCCCCATAAGAATTTTAACCTTTAAAGACCTTCCTAAATTTCCCCTCCTGGTGGAGGATAAGGACACCCTCTATGGGAATGCACAGGTCAAGGCCCGGACGGTGGCTAAATTTACGCAAAAAATTGCCCTGGCAGACGATACGGGACTAGAAGTAGAAGCCCTGGGGGGAGCTCCCGGTGTTCTTTCTTCCCGATTTGCCGGCAAGGGAGCTTCCTACGAGGATAATAATAGAAAACTTCTTTCCCTTTTGAAAAAAGTCCCTCTTCAGAAACGCCGGGCAACCTTCAGATGTGTGATGGTGATCAGCAATGGAGCTAGAAGAGAAAGGGCCGTAGAGGGAACTTGTCAGGGAAGGATCATTCGGCGTAGGAGGGGACGCGCTGGATTTGGCTACGATCCAATATTTGAGCCCCAGGGTTATGACCGAACCTTCGCCGAGCTAAGCCTGAAAGAAAAAAACCGTATCAGTCACCGGGGTAAGGCTTTGGAGAAGGTAAAGAAGATTCTGGAAAAGTGGCCAAAAAGTAGACTAATCGGGCTTACTGGCAATATTGGGTGTGGTAAGACCACTGTAGCCCATATGTTTGAGGATTTGGGAGCGGAGGTCATTGATGCAGATGAGATAGGACATCAGCTTCTTGAGAAAGAGAATATTAAAAAAAGAGTAGTGGGCATTTTTACTGAGTCGGTCCTGAATGGAAAGGGAAATATCTCACGGAAGAAGTTACGAAATCTGGTCTTTAAAGATAAAAAGAAACTGGAAAAGCTAAATTCAATTCTTCATCTTCTAATAGTTAAAGAGATAAAGAAGAAAATCAAGGCCAGCCCATCGAACCTGATTGTCATAGATGCGGCGGTACTTTTAGAAGCAGGATGGGATTCTCTGGTAGATAAGATTCTTGTAGTTAGCACGCCTTACCATACTCAGTTGAAAAGGATTAAAGAGAAAGGCGATTTTAGTCCGGCCGAGATCAAAGGAATAATGGGAGCTCAGCTTCTTCAGAGTGAGAAAATCAAGAGGGCTGACTTTGTCATTGAGAATGAGGGAAGTGTTGATAAGACAAGAGAACAGGTAAGGAAGATATGGGAAAAACTCAAGTGAAAGTAGGTTCGGCTAAAATTTGTCAAATTTTTAGGGAAATGGCCGATTTTATTTCTATCAAAGGAGAGAACCCCTTTCGAGTGAGGGCCTACGAGAAGGCTGCCGAGACCCTAGAACATTTACCAGGCAACCTGGAGGAATTTCACCGTCAGGGCAGGTTGGCAGACATTCCCGGAATAGGTAAAGGAATGTTGGAGAAGATCGATACTATTCTCAATACCGGCAGGCTTCCAGCCCATGAGAAATTAAAGGCCGAAATCCCCCAGGGTGTGAGAGAACTTCTTTTTATTCCTGAGATAGGTCCGAAGAGCGTCAAGCTTCTTCACGAGACGGCAAAGGTTACGAATATCTCTGATCTGGAGCGATTTGTCCGATCTGGTAAGCTACGAGATCTACCGGGTATGGGAGCAAAAACTGAGGAGAATATCTTACGAGGAATAAGGCTTTATCGAACTAGCAGGGCTCGCATCCTACTGGGGAAAGCTCTGCCCATAGTGGAAGAGATAGTTGTCGAATTGAAAAATAAGGCTTCCGCCTGGATAGAAAGAATATCTCCGGCAGGGAGTCTGAGGCGAGGAAAAGAAACCATTGGGGATATAGATATACTAGTCTCATCTGCTAAATCTCAGCCCATCATGGATGCCTTTGTTCAACTTTCCCCGGTTGAGGAAGTTCTGGCCAGGGGGGAGACCAAGTCAAGTATCCTGACCCGTCAGGGTCTTCAGATGGACCTTAGGGTGGTTTTACCGGATTCTTTTGGAGCTGCCCTTCAGTACTTCACTGGTTCCAAACCCCATAACATAAACTTAAGGGAAAGGGCTATAAAGAGAGGCTTAAAAATTAATGAATATGGGGTTTTTACTCAAAGCGGAAAAAAGCTAGGAGGAAAAGAAGAGGGGGAGGTCTATAACCTATTAGATCTTCCTCTCATTCCACCTGAGTTAAGGGAGGATAGAGGAGAGGTTGAGGTAGCCGAAGCGGGAAAACTACCTAAATTACTAGAAAATCACGAGATAAAGGGTGATCTACATATTCACAGTCAGGCAAGCGATGGCACTACTTCCATTAAAGACTTAGTTGAAAAGGCAAAAGAGAAAGACTATGAGTATATAGCCATATGTGATCATTCCATTTCCCTAAGAATAGGAGGGGGTCTGAGTGGGC
>JAUWXE010000005.1 GCA_030616535.1 Candidatus Aerophobota bacterium | reverse complement strand
CCTGTCTGGTAAAAACTGCCTGGACTGCCGAAGATGAGATTATGGGCATCCGACACCGGGAGTACCCCGTCTTTGGAATGCAGTTTCATCCTGAATCCATATTAACCAGGGCAGGAAAGGCGCTGCTGAAGAATTTCCTTAATCTTATGGAATGTATCCATCTCAAAACCTGGCAAATTCTGGCTTGAACGGCTGGCCATGAAAATAATCAAGAAGAATTTAAAAATCCTGGTGGAAGGCAACAATTTAACAGAGCCACAGGCAAGAAAAGCTATGAATATAATAATGGAGGGGAAAGCTACTGCCGCTCAGATTGCCTCATTCCTTACCGCTCTTAGAATGAAGGGGGAGACAGTCGAGGAGATTACTGGTTTTGCCAAAGCTATGCAGGAAAAAGTTGATACTTTCAGTCTGGAAAAGGACACCTTAGTCGACACTTGCGGCACCGGGGGAGATAGCCTTAACACTTTCAATATTTCGACAGTGGTTGCCTTTGTTGCCGCGGGAGCAGGCCTGGTGGTAGCCAAACATGGTAATCGGGCTCTTTCCAGTCAATGTGGTAGTGCCGATGTTCTGGAAACTTTAGGGGTAAAATTAACCGTATCCAAAGAGAAGGTGAGAGAGTGCCTGGAGAAAATAGGAATCGGCTTTCTTTTTGCTCCCTCATTTCACCCAGCTATGAAATATGCCCTTTCCCCCCGACAGGAGATGGGGATTAGAACAGTCTTTAACATCCTCGGTCCCCTTACCAATCCCCTGGGGGCCAACGTGCGCCTTTTGGGTGTCTACCAACCCTCCTTGACCGAGCCCCTAGCCAGAGTGTTAAGAAACCTGAAGGTGAAGAGTGCCTTCGTTGTTTGGGGAGAGGATGGACTTGATGAGATTAGCATTACCGCAAGAACGAAGATAACCCAGCTCAAGGAGGATAAGATAAGCACTTACTATGTTCAGCCTGAGGATTTTGGGAGAAAAAGAGCCTGCCTCGAGGATATACGTGGAGGCAGCAGAAAGGAAAACGCTCACGTTTTCAAGGATATTCTCGAAGGGGCCAAGGGGCCTAAAAGAGAGATTGTCCTCATTAATGCTGCTGCTTGTCTGGTAGCGGCAGATCTAGCTAAAGATCTGGAACAAGGAATCCGGATAGCGGCAGATTCTATTGACTCAGGAAGGGCTAAAAAGAAACTGGAAACGCTAATTGATTTTACTAATAACTAAAAGCGAGGAATTTTTTGCTCTTATCAAGAATATTAGAAAATAAAATAAGGGAAGTGAGGAGGCGAAAAAGAAAGGTCCCTTTAGAGGTTCTAAAAGCGAGAATAATTGATGAGGCTGAGGGTAATAATTTCAAAGAACGCATCTCACGTCGGGGAAAAACTAATATTATCGCTGAAATTAAGCAATTCTCTCCCTCAGCAGGGACTCTAGTGGAAGATTTTAATCCCGGTAAACTAGCCAGAATTTATGAGGAGCACGGTGCCTCAGCTATCTCCATATTGATTGACAAAAGATTTTTTGGAGGAGACCTGAAGGATGTAGTCGAAGTTAGAAAAGTTACCTCCTTACCCATATTGGCCAAGGAGTTCATTCTGGACGAGTATCAGATTTACGAGGCAAAAATTCTCGGAGCCGATGCCGTTCTTTTGATGGCTTCTATCCTGGAAAGAGAAAAGTTAAAAAGTTATTTGGATTTGGCCCGAGAATTAGATATGTCCTGCCTGGTGGAAATTCACCGGGAAGACGATTGGCAGAAGATCAAGGATCTTCCCGTGGATATTATTGGTATTAATAACCGTGATCTTCAAACTTTTAAAGTGGATCTAGAAGTTACTTTTGACCTTATGCAAAAGATCCCTTCTCATAAGGTCGTGGTAAGCGAAAGTGGGATTAAAAATGAAAAAGATATTGAGAGACTAAAAAGGTTGGGAGTAGATGCTTTTTTGATAGGTGAGAGTTTACTGAGAAGTAAAAATGTAGGTAAAAAGCTAAAGGAACTTTTAGGAAATGACTCGCATTAAGATCTGTGGAATAACCAACAAAGAGGATGCTCTGAGGGCAGCAGATTTAAGAGTTGACGCACTAGGCTTTATCTTCGCCGAAAGTCCCAGAAGAGTGGAACCTAACGTAGTATGTGAGATTGTCAAACTTCTTCCCCCCTTTATTTCCACGGTAGGGGTTTTTATCGATGAGGATAAAGAAAAGGTGAAGAAGATAGTAGACCTATGCAGCCTAACCGGTCTGCAGTTTCACGGAGAAGAGACTCCCGTCTATTGCCAGGGATTCAGACAAAAAATCATAAAATCATTTCGGGTTAAGGACGAGAGCGTGATAGAAAAAGCTGCCGGCTATAAAGTGGACGCATATCTTCTGGATGCCTATCTTCCGGGTATCCCAGGAGGAACAGGAAAAACCCTTAACTGGGAAATTGCCAAGAAGGTCAAGAAACTTGGAGTCCCTCTTATTCTCTCCGGTGGTCTAAATCCAGACAATATTGCCAGAGCAATAAGTGAGGTTAGGCCGTATGCAGTGGACGTAAGTAGCGGGGTAGAATCAAAAGAAGGAAAAAAGGATTCTGAAAAACTGGAGCGTTTAGTGAAGATAGTAAGGAAAGTAGGATGAATTATCTTCCCGACAAAAAGGGACATTTTGGGCAATTTGGAGGAAAGTTTGTTCCGGAGACGGTCATGCCGGCTTTGCAGGAACTAGAAGAGGCTTACCTGCAGGCAAAAGAAGATAAAAATGGCTTTCAGGCCGAACTGCAGCTATATCTCAGTGATTATGCTGGTCGCCCTACCCCTTTATATTTTGCTGAGAGATTAACCCATAATCTAAAGGGAGCCAAGGTTTATTTAAAAAGAGAGGATTTAGCCCATACGGGAGCCCACAAGATTAATAACACCCTAGGACAGGTACTATTGGCAAAAAAAATGGGTAAAACTCGTATCATTGCTGAAACCGGAGCTGGTCAGCATGGAGTGGCCACCGCTACGGCAGCGGCTGTTTTAGGCCTACCCTGCCAGGTCTATATGGGAGATGAGGATATCAGGCGCCAGAAACTCAATGTATCGAGAATGAAGCTGCTGGGAGCGGAAGTAATACCGGTATCTTCTGGAAGCTGCACCTTAAAGGAGGCTATCAACGAGGCCATGAGAGATTGGGTAACCAATATAAGAAGCACCTATTATGTCTTAGGCTCAGTGGTCGGTCCTCACCCCTACCCTATGATGGTGCGTGATTTTCAATCGGTCATCGGAAAAGAAACCAGGCAACAAATTTTAGCTAAAGAAAAAAAACTCCCCGGCTATTTACTTGCCTGTGTGGGTGGAGGAAGCAACTCCCTGGGACTTTTCTATCCTTTTTTAGAGGACGAGGTAGAGCTTATCGGAATCGAAGCAGGGGGATTAGGGCTATCAACCTACCGCCATGGAGCAACCTTAGCCAGGGGAAGTATTGGGGTACTTCATGGAAGCAAAAGCTATCTTCTGCAGGATAGAAATGGCCAGATCCTTTTCACTCATTCAGTAGCTCCGGGGCTGGATTATCCGGGGGTCGGTCCAGAGCATTCCTATCTTAAGGAAAGTGGTAGAGCGAAATACTATACCGTTACCGACAGCCAGGCATTAGAGGCCTTTCGATGGCTTTCCGAGATAGAGGGAATCATCCCCGCCTTAGAAAGTGCCCACGCCATTGCCTACCTCAAGAAGCTTGCTCCCGGACTGAAACGAGATGATATCGTGATAGTTAATCTTTCCGGAAGGGGAGATAAAGATCTGGAGGAAGTAGGGAATGAATCGCCTCGAGGCAAAGTTTAAGAAATTAAAATCTGAAGGAAAAAAGGCTTTTATCCCCTTTATAACGGCCGGAGATCCCAATTTAGAGGTCACCAAATCTTTAGTATTGGAACTGGAGAAAAGAGGAGCAGATATGGTAGAGCTAGGAGTCCCCTTCTCTGATCCTATTGCCGATGGACCGGTAATTCAAAAATCTTCCCAAAGAGCGTTAAAGAAAAGAATTTCTCTTCTCAAAATTCTGGAATTAGTTAGACAACTACGCCAAAAGACAACAATTCCCCTGGTTCTGATGGGATATTACAACCCCATTTTTAAATTTGGGGAAGCAGAATTTGTGAAAAGATTCTCTCAGGTAGGTCTTGACGGATTAATAGTTGCCGATCTTCCCCCTGAGGAGGCCAATGATCTAAAAAAGGAGGCAGACAAAAATAACCTTGATACCATTTTTCTCCTCACCCCGGTTAGCTCCGAAGAGAGGATAAAGCTGGTCTCGGCCTCCAGTACAGGATTTATCTACTGCGTCTCTTACACCGGTATAACCGGCGATGCGAGAAAAGGAGAAGAGGACCTAAAAGAATTGATAGGTAAGATACGTATGCTTACCTCAAAGCCTATCGGGATAGGATTTGGCATCTCCTCACCCCAGGCAGCAAAAAAAGCTGCTTCTTTAGCTGATGCGGTAATTGTGGGGAGTGCCATTGTTAAAAGAATAGAAAAATATAGGGGTAACAAAAACCTGCTAAGAGAAGTGGGAACTTTCGCCGAAAGATTAGCCCGGGCAATAAATGTTAATTAATTTCTCGCAATTTTCCTTCCATGGTCAAACTGTTCCTTAAATAGCCTTATCTCTTGTTCATTTTCCACGGCTCAAAAAACTGCAAAATCATAATAGATCCGTACCCGCTCTCAATCATATTTCCAGGGGAAAAAGAGGTTTCGAATAACATCTCTTAAGGTTTTCTTTTGAGCCCCTTCTTCTCTTTTCACCTCTTTTCTTATCTCCTCCCCGGTATATCTTTTGGCTACTTCAATGAAGGCATTGCTTTGAAGAAGAGCAATCATACTCACTCCGGCCAGAAAGATAACTCCCGTAATAGAGGAGAGGAAAAGAATAGCTATTTCAAAGAGAAGAATTACAACTGTAAACCCAACATTATTCAAAGCTAGCAAAAAAGAAGTCCTTAAGATTTGAATTATTCCCATTTTCTGCCCTATCATAAGGGGAAAGAAATAAACTTGAGCCAGGAAGAAAAAGATCAATATCCAAATGTTGATTATCCAAAGAATCACACTCAACGAGCTGGCTCTAGCCAATTGTCCATAGAACATTAAGGAAGATCCAGCTACTAAAGGGATTATCACACAAATAAGAGACAGGACAAGGCTTTTCTTCCAATGATCTTTCATCCCAGTAAGGAAATCTCTCATCTCTATTTCGTGCTCCTTTATGGCAATTTTTCGGGAAATAACAAATATCCCCGCCAGTGCAGGAGAAGTTAAAAGAAAGCATCCGGCCAGCAAAAGAAGAAGCAAGGGGGAGAGATTTTTTCTGATCTCGAGACCCACTAATAGAAAGGGAACAAAGGTAGCTGTCCAAAATAAGTTACTAAGGATAAGCTTACCTACATTATGATAGGCATCCCCCAAAGTAAACTTTATGGCCCGTCCTATGGACGGTTTACCAACTTGGTTATTTTCTTTTAACAATTGTCTTTTCCTCTTTAACATTATACCTGAAAATCTAATTACTGCAAGATCATCATACCAGAGCATATGAAGAAAAGTAGCCAATTTTTACCAGCATTGTTTCCTTTTCACGCGACCTTTGACAAGGATGCTCGATGATGATAAGATAAGTTTAGAGCCTTCGCTATCGCTTTATCAGTGGGCAAGGAATCAGCTTGCCCACTTTTTTGTAAATTCTTTTCCTCTATTTTCCTAGAAGCAAAGTTTTGAGAGAATTTGGAATCACCTATGAGCAGAAAAAATCGGTCCCTAAATATCCTGAGGTCAACATCCTTCGCCCATGCCTTAAGTGATATGTACTGGTTTATCTTTCCGGTTCTTCTACCTCTCATTAAAGAGGAATTTGGGCTAAGTTATATTCAGGCAGGCCTTCTGATCACCTCTTTTACCATCGTCACCGGCCTGGGTTCTTTTATTACCGGCTATTTAGGTGACCGTTTTGGCCGAAGGATTATCTTAAGCGGAGGATTCTTAATTGCTTCTCTGGCTCTGATGCTCTGTAGTAAAAGCAGCTTTTACTGGCAACTACTTCTTGCCTCGGCACTGGTGGGTGCAGGGGCCAGCACTTTTCATCCCAGCACAATTGCCTTGCTTATGGATTTATTCTCAAAAAGAAGAGGTAGAGTCTTAGGTATTTTTATGCTCTGGGGATGGGTAGGATCGGCAGTCATGCTTATCGGAGTATCTTATCTGGCCGGCAGGATGTTAACCTGGCGGCAGATAATTTTTATTCTTGCCTGGCCAGGTCTGGTATTTGCTCCCTTTTTTTTCCGATCGCTCAGTTTTTTAATAAAAAGGCAGGACCCACAGGACAAAACCGAAGTAAAGTCACCTTCCTTGTCCCAGGGTACTTTATCTCTCCTAGTTGTCTTCTTTACCGCCAACCTGGCTCTAACCATAAGCTTTTATGGAGTGAATAACTTCATCCCCACCTTCATGGTGGATGTGAAAGGTCTATCCATAGAAAAGGCTAGTTACTTTTTTGTACTTATAGCTATGGGAGGAGTGATGGGATCCTTCTTCAGTGGTAAACTGGTGGATAGGTTTTCTTCCTTGCTGGTCATTCAGGTAGTGACTATTGCTGGTATCCCCATCGTTTTTCTATTGACTCTAACTACCAACCCCATTAGCTTAGCTTTATTGCTCATTCTTTTTGGGGTCTTTTACTCGGGCGTGTTTCCTCCCCAGAACGTTTATCTGGCTAATCTAACCTCGATTTATGCCCGCGGAAAAATCTATGGGTTAATCCAGTGCTTATCCATTCTGGTGGGTGCGGCTGCTCCGGGGATAATAGGGCTGCTGGCCGACCATTTAGGGCTAATTCTAGCTTTGCAGTTGAGCACTATTCCTCTTGTTCTGGCGGGAGCACTTTTTATCTATCTTACCAAAAGCACAATTAAATGAGCCTAAGAGATCGTTACTTTGCTGCCGAAAATCTTTCGGGCTGGATCTTGCCTTTTCAATAAGAGAATTTTCTGGTATAGTAGTATCAAGCTTTCCAAAATTGGTAATTTTTGTTGTAACTAATCCATTAAATAAACTGATGCGAAAAATAGTTAAAAAAGGAGAGTTCGAATGGACACACGTATGCTCGATATACTTATTACTGGACATTGCACTCACGATATCATCGTCCGGAAAGATAGACAATTTCTCAGATTGGGTGGACCTCCCTCTTATATATCCAGACTTTTAGAGAGTTTAAACGAGGCCGTAAGGAACAAGGAGAAGAAGAGTCACAGTCAGGTAAACTATAGCATAGTTTCCAAGGTTGGTCCGGACTTTAAGTACTTCTCTGAGTTTCCCCAAAAACCTAGTCTAGTCACAAAACCAACCACCTGCTTTGTCAACCGTTACCACAGTAGTGAAAAAATCCAGGAGGTCAGGAGCATTTGTGAGCCTATTTTTCCCCAAGATGTTCAATCGAAGTCCAAAATCGGTCTCATCGCAGGAGTCATCAGAGAAGTTCTACCTGAAACCATTGAGAGGTTATCTTCGCTTTGCCAGATTATCTTCTGCGACGTGCAGGGACTCATTAGAAAAGTGGACCAACTCGGCAGAGTCTATCATGTTGATTTAGCCAAAACGGAATTCTACGAGGTGCTGCCCACGATTGATTTTTTGAGGTTAAATAGACTGGAATCACAATTTGTAAAGGTGAAAGAAATCTCGAGAAAGACCACCGTTTTATTAACGAAGGGAAAAGAGGGCTGCAAGATTATCAAAAAGGGGAAAGAGCTGGAGGTTCCTACTCGACCATTACCCGAAAAGGATCCTACCGGGGCAGGTGATTTCTTCATGGGTGGATTTGCTTATGGCATCTTGAGAGGATATTCTCTGGAAAAATGTGCCCAGATTGCTAATTACTGTGGAGGTCTTGCCGTCGGGAGAGTGGGGATACCGACGAAAATAAGAATAAGGGAAAGCTGGGCATGAAAGTTCATTTATTATTTGGACAATTCGGACAATGTTCAGAAGAAAGATAATCTTTGCCGACAATGACTTCACCCTCAGTTGGCCTACCGGTGATCTCGGCACCGAAGAACTAAGAAAGATTGAGGCAGGCCTCAAGGCTATGCCGGAGAAATACTGCTTGACGGACAAGCAGAGAGATTTTTTCAGAGAATTCCTTAAAGAGGGAGTTCTAGTGATTCTTTCGGGGGCTTCCATTCAGCAGCTAGAAAAAAGACTGGTGGACCTGATTGAGGCTGAATTAAGGTATAAAATCATTGCCTGTCCAGTCAGTGGGGCTGAGGGTTATATCTATACATCAGTCAGGACTTCGAAGCCTATTCATTCGGCTCAACAGAGAAGACAGGTCTGGAGTTATTCTAAAGAACTTCTGACTGCCTCTCAACGAAAAGCCTGGTCGAGTGCAGTTGATGAGATAGCTGAGATTCTCCAATTTTCTAAAGAGAAGGTTAAGGTAAAAGGAGTTATGATTTGCCTTCCTGAGGTGAGGGTCGATCGAAGAGGTCGACCCCTAGCTCAGATTACTATTGAGGCAGATTCCAGAAATGAGGTCTTAAGAAAAAAGGGTTTTAGTAAAGGTAAGTTAAGCAAGATGGCAGCCAGCAATTTGGAGAGATTGAAAAGTCAAAAAAAGCTTATTTCCCTCAAAAAATTTAGATTTTGGCCTTCTCACTTCCAATTCCAGGAAAGGATTGATATTAGAGGGGCGGCAAAGAGGTACCTGGATGAACTTTTTCAAGGGCATGAGCTAGTAAATCCTGGGGCGAGATTTGTTAGCTATTTATCAGGGACGGGGGCTCTCGACACTCAGATCTGGGATAAGAAAAGGAAGCGTGTCTGTGGTAAAGAAACAGCGGTAAGGAGAGTACGAGAACTCAGAATAATAGAAAGAATCCTCAAGTGTGAGCTCAATGGAAGAATGATCGAAGTGTGGGGAGATGATTTCGGTCTCGAGCTTGATGGGAAAGTTATTTCCAGGAGTGATTGGGGTATGGTAGACGGACTTAAGGAAATCAAAGATTATGAAAAGTTAAAAGTGATAAGTTTTCGTAATCGGGCTTTTCCTCCAAACCTATGTGAGACACAAGTTTTTCTCACCGAAGGTAAAGAAGGACCTCCAGCTTGTGAAGCCTATATGTCAACATTAGGCCGTATAAAATCTTTCAACTAGGTAATCTAACTAAGAGGATCTACCTTGTTGACAGAATCTGTGGGTTATTATATTTATTAGGAGGCGCTCATCAAGGATAAATTTTGATTTAAAAGGATTTCTCAAATTTACCTCAAGGTTAAAGTGCAAAACATAATGAGGGGTTCTGAACTTCAAACTGTGATATAAAAAGTAAAAGAAGAAGAGATGTTCCAATACAACCAAAAGGTGATGGATCACTTCATGAATCCCCGCAATGTGGGTGAAATCACCGATGCGGATGGGGAAGGGACGGTGGGTAATCCTGTATGTGGGGATCTGATGACCTTTTATATCAAAGTCAACCATGAGCGTATCAGCGATGTAAAGTTCAAAACCTTCGGTTGTGGCGCAGCCATCGCGGTATCCAGTATCGTCAGTGAAATGGCCAAGGGGAAGACCCTGGATGAGGCTATGGAAATCACCAACAAGATGGTGGCCGAAGAACTGGGAGGTCTTCCCAAGAATAAACTGCACTGTTCTAATCTAGGGGCAGATGCTCTCCACAAGGCCATCGAGAACTATCGAAAAAGACAAAATAAGCCCCAAAGTTAGAGGAGAAAACAATGAGACCGCCCTACAGATCAAAAAATGCTGAGGCAGAGAAGAAAGTCTGTCTTTGTCCCTATTGTGACGCCAGCCTCTCCAAACCCTTTCCTTTTTGCCAGGCTTGTGGTAAAGAATTGCAGTTCTGCAGTCAGTGCGGAGAAGTCCTGCCAGGACAAGCTTCTGTCTGCCCCCACTGTAGAGCAAAACTTAAATAATAGTTCAAGAACGAATTAAAGCTCGATAGCCAGATTGTTCTTCTGTGCGGTGAGAAAATAACCCTTCCTTATTCTTTTTTTCCCTAGCCGGCAGTAATTACCGGCCTTTGGGTCTCGCTCCAGAAATGAGTTCGCGTGCTTGACAATTTTTGCCATTAAAATAAAATACAAACCCATATACTTAAGTCTTTATTACGAAGGAGGAAAGCATGTCTATATGGGCAAAATATTCGGATGGCGTTGAGGTAGGGGAGGATATCTTCAAAGCGATGACAAAATATGCTCCCGACGGAACTATGGATGTCTTTGCTTCTGATCAACATAATTCCTATCTTAAGCTAACGACAGCCTATTTGAAACACATTGGTCAGAAAAGGCCGGCTACCGATGACGATGTAAGAGAAGTAGGTCGAAGATTTGCTCGGGCTCTGGGGGGTATTTCGACGGCGGCTCTTTTTAATCGACTTGTTTTCGAGAGCCCCGGTTTTCGAGATCTCCTGGGCAAAAATGTCCTCCTTATCGGAAGGCTGGAAGATACCAATCCCATCTCAATCGACGACGGGAAAGGACAACTTGCCCGACTTTCCATTGATCCAGAGGTTTGCACTGACAAGGTCGACGCCTTTAAGACTTTGATAAAACTTGACCCTGACCACAAAGAAAGCTGGGAAAAGAATCTTGATTGGTTAAAGGATATCTTTCAGAGATCTCAAAAACTTGGTAAGCTTCTCTTTAATGAAGTCTTAATGTTTCAAAGACGGGGTGAGTCTAAGCTAGAGATGGCGAAAAGACTCCCTGAGGGACTGGTAAGAATTGCCGAAGACTTTGGTCCTTATGGTCATTTTTACAAAACCCAAGTTCCTGTTCTCTGGGTCGAAGAAGACCACAAGATTACCAAAATCAGTAGCCCCAAGACAATCAGAGCAACGGCTGAGGCGATGGCCCAGGCTGTTGATAGACCAATGCTTCTCCTAAGTGCAGCAGTTGACTTTGAGCAGTATGCAGCCCAGTTCGGAATTGTGGCCGACCTCTTTGCTGGACCTATGTGTGGCCGAGCCTATTTCAAAGAGTCCTTCACAGCCGAGGCCACCAAAGATTGGGACAGTCTGGAAACTTCTTTCCGGAAGATTGCTTTACCCAGAATTCAACAGATCAAAAACCTGGCCCGCATAGTAAGTAAGCCGTGGTGGCACAAGTTTTCTTGGATGTCCGATGAGGCTAGAAAAAGTAAAAAAGGGACGTGATTATTTTTTTCATAAAAAAGGGGACGTGATTATTTTTTTCGTTTTTCAAAAAGGAAATAATTGTACTGGGGGAAGAGAGAACTAGAAAAAATAATCACGTCCCCATTTTTTTATGTATCCTAAGTTAGGTTAATCTAATAAAAATAGGAAAGCCTAATTTAAGTTTAAGGAGAGGCTAGAAATGGGAACTTTGTTGGATCTGCCAGTGGGAGTAAGAGCACAAGTAATGAGCCTCCAAGGAGGGTTTGGATTGCAGCGACATCTGTCGTCTCTGGGCATTATGCCGGGTAAGATCGTTCAGAAAATAACCACTCAGCCTATGGGAGGTCCAATTATGATTGAGGTGGAGGGAGCTCGCATAGCTATTGGCCGGAGAATGGCAGGTAGAGTTGTAGTAAGGAGGGTGAGCTGATGAGAATACTGCTTATGGGAAATCCTAATGTAGGAAAAAGTGTGGTCTTCAACCGCCTTACTGGAATAAAGGTCATTATCTCCAATTATCCGGGAACAACGGTAGAGTTCCTGGAAGGAAGTATGATAATTAATAATAAAAAGGTGAGGATAATTGATGCTCCGGGAGTTTATTCTCTTATTCCTT
This sequence comes from Candidatus Aerophobota bacterium, assembly GCA_030616535.1. Lineage (GTDB taxonomy): Bacteria > Aerophobota > Aerophobia > Aerophobales > AE-B3A > AE-B3B. The sequence goes on along the minus strand of JAUWXE010000005.1, from coordinate 10,328 downwards.
CAGACAGGGCCGAAGAGGTAGCAGCCAACCTCTTAATGAGAGACCCTACAGATTTAGTCATCAATGTCGTGGATGCCACTAATTTAGAGAGAAATCTTTATCTAACCCTCCAATTAAAGGAGTTAACTTTGCCCATGATTCTTAATCTAAATATGATCGACGTAGCCCGGAAACGAGGCATAGAGATAGACATCCCGGACCTCCAGCAAGCTTTAGGAGTCCCCATAATTCCCAGTGTAGCTGTAAGTGGAGAAGGGATTAAAAAGCTGCGAGAACTAATTGTAAAAATATTAAGAGGGGATAAAATTGAAAATAGAGTTTGAACCCAAAATAGAACGAGCTATCAAATATCTTCAGGAAAAAATTTCCTTACCCCGGTGGCAGATAATCCTTGCCCTAGAGGGAAGTAAAGAGTTTAAAAAGAAAATTTCTCAAAAGATTTTAAAAGAGGCAGTTCAAGAAGTGGAAAAAGACCACGGTGAGCCAATAGAGCTGATTATGTTGAAGGAAAGGTTTGGACAAGCTGGCGCTATCGCTAGCCGAGTGCAAAAGGTCCATCATCGGCATCCCACCTTCTTGGAGAAATTAGAGGATGCCACGGTGAAACCTCTTACCGGCCTACCTATAGCGGCAGGTATTCTCTGGGGAATATTTAAGTTCTTTATTACCGTAGCTGGATTTATAACCGATAGGCTAATGGTTCCCTTTTTCGAGGGCCCTTATGATAACTTCATTCGTGGCTCAGTGGAAAAGATATTTCCTCATGGTTTTATTCATGATATGCTAATTGGTGCTCCTGGAACTGGCTATCTGGAATCCTTTGGCCTCCTGACCACTGGAATTTTCGTCCCCATAGGGATCGTGCTGCCAGCAGTTCTGGTCTTCTATATTATCCTCACTCTTCTGGAGGATATAGGCTATCTTCCCAGACTGGCTGTTTTGGTGGATACTGTTTTTCACCGCATCGGTCTTCATGGTTACTCCATAGTTCCGGTCATTCTTTCCTTTGGTTGTAACGTTCCCGGAGTCATGGCCACCAGGATCCTGACGACCGATAAACAAAGGTTTATGATGCTCACCTTGCTGGGGATATCTATTCCCTGTATGGCTCAAACAGCCGTAGTCTTGAATATTATCGGACCTTTTGGCTTACCCTGGGTAGGCTTGATCTACCTCATCCTGATGGGTATCTTCATTAGTATGGGGAGTCTCTTGAACAAAATCCTAAAGGGTGAAACACCGGAAATAGCTATAGAGATCCCTCCCTATAGATTGCCCCGACTCTCCAACCTCCTTATGAAAACCCGCCTGAGGATGGAACAATTTCTATTGGGGGCCATTCCCTGGGTGTTTGTGGGAATCTTCATAGTTAATGTACTGTATGCTTTACACGTCACAGATTTCTTATCCAAGATACTAGGTCCAATTATGGGAAGATGGTTGGGACTCCCCCAGGAAGCCATCTACTCCTTAGTAATAGGTTTCTTAAGAAAGGACGTAGCTACTGGCCTGCTCGCTCCCCTGTTAAATGCCGGTATTATGGATCTTTATCAAGTCATTACTGTAGTAGCTATGTTGGCTATCTACTTTCCCTGTGCCGCTACTTTTGCGGTTTTTTTAAAAGAACTAGGGGTGAAAGATACCCTAAAGAGCACGGCTTTAATGCTAGCTGTGGCTCTGGGAGTGGGAGGATTACTTCATTTTATTTTTAGCTTGATTAGCTAGAGAAGTGGGCTTGATATGGAGGTGACAGATATGGCTGAGAGGCTAACTTCCAGTATGGAGAATTACCTGGAGACTATAAGAAATCTAGAAAAAGATAAAGGAGTAGTCCGAGTTAAAAACATTGCCCGAGAATTGAAGGTTAAAATGTCCAGTGTAAGTGGAGCCTTAGAAACCTTGGCCAAAGAGAGACTGATAAGTCATGAAAAATATGGGTATATAGAGTTAACTAATAGAGGAGAGAGATTAGCTGAAGCAATTTGTTCTCGTCATCAGACTTTTTTTAAGTTTCTCACTGAGGTATTGGGTGTAGATCCCAAAACTGCCGATGAAGATGCCTGCAAAATGGAGCACACTGTCAGTCCACAAGTTCTGGAAAAATTGGTGGAATTGGTAGGGTCTTTTTCTCAAAGAAAGCAAGATTCATGATACTTTATTATCGAAATTTCAAAAATATAGAGAAGAATCGGAGGGGTGTGTCCCCTTGAATATCTTGTTAGTTCTGGTATCTTGTTTTGTGAGAATTGGAATGATGACCACCAATTTTCTATCTGTCAGGGAGTTTATTTATCCTGGTGGCCGTCACATTCCTTTGAGGATCCTGAGGATTTTAAGATGATATATGAAGATCGCCTTCCACCTGAAGAGGAACTAAAAGCAAAAAAAGCGGTGGGGAAAAGTTTTGAACCCTCGGTTATTGACCGTTCTATTCTCAAGACCATTTCCTATGAATATCCTTACCGACCCATCCAGATGGAGCATACTACAGATGAATTTACCTGCCTCTGTCCTTTCTCCGAGCTTCCTGACCAGGCTACTATCACCATTAAATATGTGCCCAACAAATTATGTATAGAGCTGAAGTCTTTGAAGTACTATTTTTACTCCTTTCGGCAGGTCAGAATATTCCATGAACATGTGGTGAATAAAATTCTGGAGGATCTGGTGGCTGTTCTGGATCCCATAGAGATTAGCGTGGTGGCAAAGTTTGCTGTAAGGGGAGGTATCTCCAGCACAGCTACAGCCTCTTATAAGAAGAAAGAGGGAGGATAGACTATGCGGGAATGCAGTATAGAGGAAAATAAGAAAAAATGCAACTGTACTTATGAACCCTGCGATAGAAAAGGAATCTGCTGTGAGTGTATCTCCTATCATTGGAGAATGGGAGAACTACCGGCCTGTTTTTTTCCTGATGATATAGAGAGAACCTATGACCGCTCCATCGAAAGATTCATCAGAACCTTTAAGGATAAAGGGAAGCGGTGGTAAAGAGAGGAAAGTTGAATTACAGTACCCAAAGAACTGCCAGTTTTTAAATTAGCGAATTACTAGAAGAACAAAGATGAAATCAATAGTTTCAACAGGCAGGGGTGGATCGGGGAAAACCAGTTTTATTGCGCTATTAACTAAATACTTGAGGCCCAAAAATTCCTTGCTTCTGATTGATGCAGATCCAGATGAGAATCTAGCGGAAATGATTGGCGTTAATTTAGAAAAAGAGAAGGTAAAAACAATATCAAGTGTCCTCTTTGATATTCAGGAAGGAGAAGTTCCTGAAGAACTGAAATCTTTACCTCGTCCAAATCAAATCGAATATATGTTTCATACCTGTTTATACGAAGGTACCGGCTTTGACCTGTTTTCCCTGGGAACGAAATGGACTGAGGGTTGTTACTGCCAACCAAACAACATTTTAAGGTTGATTATCCCTAAACTGTCAAGAAATTATGATTATACACTCATTGATTCTCCGGCAGGATTGGAACACCTGAACCGGAAAATAATGCCCAAGGTAAATGACATGTTTGCCATAATTGATCCATCAAAGAAATCTTTTGATAACGTAAAAAGAGCCGGCAGAATCGCAGAGGAAATCGGAATAAAATATAACAATTTTTATGCTGTGGCTAATTATAAAGTTTCTCAAGATTTGGAGGGATTGATTGAAAAGAGAACGGGGTTAAGATATCTGGGAAAAATAAATTATGATAAAAGGCTCGAAGAATATACTTTCAATGGAAAATCTTTGCTGGATCTACCCGAAGATTCCCCAGCATTTGTCTCGGTAAAAAAAACCATGGAGAAGATAGATCAGGAAAAGAAAGAGGCATAAGATGGCTCAGATATTCGGGCCGGTACCTTCTAGAAGACTGGGTTTTTCCTTAGGGGTAGATACAATTCCCTTTAAGACCTGTAGCCTTGACTGCATCTATTGCCAACTGGGAAGGACAACTAATAAGACCATCCAAAGAAAGGAGTATATAGCTGCCGATGATATCTTAAGGGAGATAGAAGAGGTTCTTCAAGAAGGGAAAAGGATCGATTATATTACCTTCTCCGGTTCCGGGGAACCCACCTTAAATTCTGAGATCAGAAGGATGATTAACCGGATTAAGGAACTAACCTCAATCCCTTTAGCCATACTGACCAATGGAACTCTGCTCTACCAACCCAGGATGCGGGAAGACTTGATGGGGGCAGATTTAGTGATTCCCTCTTTAGATACAGTAACCCAGGAAATCTTCAAGATGATAAATCGCCCTCATCCCTCCCTAAAGATTGAGAAAGTCATCACCGGGATAGATAGTTTTTCTCAAGAGTTTAATGGTAAGGTCTGGTTAGAGATTATGGTGGTTAAGGGAATAAATGATTCTCTAGAGGAAATAGAAAAGACAGCCCAGGTAATTAAGGAGATGAACCTTGAAAAGATCCAATTAAATACTGTTATTCGTCCTCCGGCAGAGGAATTTGCTCGACCTTTGAGTACAGAAGATTTAAAGAATATAAAGACGATCTTGGGAGAGAAGTGTGAGATCATTGCTAAATTTAAAAGACCTACCCAGAAAGTCTATAAAAGGGATGTAGAGAAGATGATACTGAGCATGGTTAAAAGACGACCTCTCACACTGGTTGATATCTCCCATTGTCTGGGACTACACCGAAATGAGATAATTAAATACATAGAGGTTTTAGAGAAAAAGCACAAAATAAGGACTGAAGTTCATAGTGGAGAAAGATACTACCATTAGAAAGGAGGAAGATTAAGAGCTCCCCTTCGCCTGCCGCCGATGCTACTAGAATAGCATTGGATGACGCAAAGGACTTGACATTTTCGATTTTTCTAGTATTATAATAGTAAAATTGGGAGTATTTGGTAAAATGGGGGTGAGAGTTCGTATCTTCGACAAGGAATATAACCTTAAAGTTAATGAAGATGAGGAATACCTCAAAACAATAGCTGCTTATGTTGATAATAAGGTTAGGAGGATAGCCTCTTCCATACCTGAAAGAGCGGGTGAACAGATAAGTATTCTCGCCTGTCTAAATATCGCCGATGAACTTTATAAATTAAGGGAAAAAACCAGAAAAGCCAGGGAAAGGGTGCAGCAGCTAATAAAAAAAATCGAGAAAGAAGCTAAATGAACTGGCTAGACGTGATCTGGATCGCTTTAATAGTTGCATTTGTCATCCGGGGAGCAGTGAGGGGTCTCTTCAAGGAGGGCTTTGGCCTGGCAGGCATTTTCGTCGGCCTTATAATAGCCATTAACCGCTACGAGGCGGTAGGGAAAATTATAGTTAGTAATTTTCCTAATCTTTCTCTTAAGATAGCAAACGTTTTGAGCTTCGGCATTATCTTTATAACAGTAGCTTTGCTTGGTGGTATAGCAGGAATAATTCTTCACAAGGCATCTAAGTATTCCCCTGTCAAGGGTCTGGATCAGGGAGGAGGGTTTCTTTTAGGACTGGTAGAGGGATCATTGATCTGTAGCGTAATCCTCATTTTCTTAACCATTTCCCCCCTCTCTGATAAGACGAGTAAATGGATGAGGGGTTCCACTTTAAGTCCTTATTTAATAAAAGTGGGCCCCTTTGTTTATAATAGTGTGATCTCTGTTGCCCCGGGTAAAGCTAAGAAGTTTATGGAAGGATTAAACAGATTCAAGAAACTGGTGCCTCAGGATAAGAAATTAGAAAAAAGAGGCGGATGAGGTAAGGAGAACTCAATGAAAAGAAAAGCGATGATAATCATTGTAGGTGGATTGATTCTTTATTTAACTGTACCGTGCTTTGCCAAAATGAGTGCCCAGGAGGTCATCAATAGCATGCGCCAAGCTTACGAACAGCAGATGAGAGGAATTGACGACCTGACTAGGGTTACCAAAGGCTCCGGGGGCCTGATGGCAAGAATGGGCGAAACAACAATCTATCAAAAGAGAGCAAAAATTGCCGGAAAGACGGTCTACAAGACTCGTACCGAGGCTAAGGTAATGGGCAAGACCATGGTAACCATATATGACGGGCTATATGAGTGGTCACATGATCCTATGACCGGCGAAGTAAAAAAGGAGAAACGAGATTATACTTCTGATTGGACTCGGATATGGGAAGTTTTAGATCTTTCCCAAATGCATTACCTTGGTACAGAAAAGATGGACGGGGAGAAGGCCCATGTCTTGAAAATGGATGATTTGACCGAAGGAATAAAAAGGTTAGCGGGTGGACCTCCACCAGAAGGGGAATGGTCGGGATGGGCAAAGATGTGGATTAATGCTGAAAACTGGGTGTTTATGAGGATGCAAATAGTAATGATCGGAACCTCTGAGGAAGGAAAAGAGATGACTACGAAAAGATCATGGAATCTCAAAGATTATCGCCCGGTGGAGACCATGCTCGTTCATCACAAAATGACATACAAAATAGAAATGGAGATACCCGATATGAGCCCCGAGGAAAAACAGATGATGCAGGCCATGAGGGGAGCATCCCTGGAGGGAGAGATGATAGTCACCAAGATGGAAGTTAATACTGGTCTTCCCGACGCTCTGTTCGATGGGAGTACGTTAAAACCAGAAGAGCCAATGTTCAAAATGCCCCAGATGCCTTCTTTGCCTGAAGGCATCCAACTTCCCCCGGGGATGGAAATGCCCCAGGAGTGAGAAGGGATTTCTCATAGTTGAAACCCAAAACAGCTAGATTCAGGAATTTCAATAATTTCTCTGAATTGTTATCAAGTAAACCTTGGCAGACCAGATATCAGAAAAAAAAGAGGGGAGCAGGCTCGACTTGCTCGAGCGAAGCGAGAGTCGGCTTTGCCGATCGAGCCGTCAAGAGGGGATATTTCCTCCCTTGAATATCTTATTTGATAGAATTGCCCAGGAAGAATACGAGGAGCAATATCTTTCTCCTTATGGGAGCAAGAGTAGGCAGAGTAAGGGCCGGAAAAGAAAAGAGAATCCCTGTCCTCTAAGAACAGAGTTTCAAAGAGATCGGGATAGAATCATCCATTCAAAAGCATTTCGCCGTCTGAAGCATAAGACTCAGGTGTTTATTGCCCCTTTTGGTGATCATTATCGCACTCGGCTCACTCACACCCTAGAGGTAAGCCAGATTGCCCGTACCATCTCCCGTACTCTCAGACTAAACGAAGACCTGACGGAAGCAATTGCTCTAGGTCATGATCTGGGACATACTCCTTTTGGTCACACTGGAGAAGATGCTTTAAATGATGTTCATCCTGGTGGTTTTCGACACAACGAACAGAGTCTAAGGGTAGCGGAGAAGCTGGAAGGAAAAGAAGGACTGAATTTAACCTGGGAGGTAAGGGACGGCATTCTAAATCATTCCCAGGAGAAGGAAAAGATACTCAGTCCTAAAAGTGGAACTCATCCTCATACCCTGGAGGCGGAAGTTGTGAAAATAGCCGATCCTCTCGCTTATGTGAATCACGATATAGATGATGCTCTAAGGGCAGAAATAATTAGAGAGAATGACCTACCAAGGGAGGCCATAAAGGTTCTGGGAAGTACGAATAGGAAGCGGATAGATACCTTGGTGCAGGATGTGGTTGACCAAAGCCGGGATAGCCCCCATCTTAAAATGAGCCAGAGGATTCTTAGCGCATTTAACCAGTTAAGAGACTTTATGTATGAGGAGGTTTATACATCACCAATTTTAGTGCAGGAGGTGGAAAAGGCTTACCGAGTAGTAATCGATCTTTACAAGTTTTATCTCAATCATGTTGATCTTTTTCCCCCTTCTTTAAAAACCAGTATCAAAAGGGAAGGGAGAAGGAGGATAGCGGTCGATTATGTTGCAGGGATGACTGACCAATATGCTCTTGGTCTTTACCGGAGGTATTTCCTTCCGCAGGGATGGGGATAAATGGCAAGTTACATTTCTGATGGGCTGATTGATAGAATTAGCGAACGAGCAGATATTGTAGAAGTAATCTCGCATTATCTGCCCTTAAGAAAAGCAGGAAAAAACTATAAGGCCTTGTGCCCTTTTCATCAGGAGAAAACTCCTTCTTTTATGGTTTCTTCTGAAAAACAGCTATTTCATTGTTTTGGTTGCGCAGCAGGGGGTAACGTCTTTAATTTTGTCATGAAATGGGAGAAAATTTCCTTTCCTGAGGCAGTAAAAATGATAGGGGAAAAAGTGGGAATATCAGTGGCTGCCTTCAACGAAGAAGGGGGAAAGGCTATCTTAAAGGAAGAGCTTTATCGCACCAATGAGAAAGTAGCTGACCTTTTCCAGCAAGAGTTAAAGAGAATGGCCTCTGTAAAAAACTATTTGAAACAGCGAGGGTTCACCCCGGAAATGATCGATAAATTTAGGGTGGGCTGGGCGCCAGCCTCTAGAGATTTTCTGAAAATAGCCCAAGCAAAAGGAATTTCGCTGGAGAACTTAAAAAAACTGTCTCTTTTGATTCCCTCTCAAAAAAAGGACGGCTGGTATGCCTGGTTTCGGGAGCGCCTTATTTTCCCGATCTTTACCCCCGAGGGGAGGATATGTGGCTTTGGGGGTCGGATTTTGGACAACTCCTTACCCAAGTATCTCAACTCTTCTTCCTCGCTTATTTTCGATAAAGGCCGAATTTTGTATGGTTTGAATCTTAGCAAGGAGGCGATAAGACAGAAAGAGGAAGTAATCCTGGTGGAGGGATACACCGATGTTATGGCCCTTTATCAAAGGGAAATAAGAAACGCAGTAGCCTCTCTGGGAACATCTCTTACTTCTTCCCAGGCGAGACTCATTAAACGCTATACTGATCGTGTTTTTATTGCCTACGATCAAGACAAAGCTGGAATTTCCGCTACGCTAAGAGGTATAGACCTTCTGTTGGAGAACGACTTGGAGATAAGAATTATCTCCATGCCCCGAGGTGTAGATCCAGCCGATTTAGTCAACAAAGAGGGGGAAGGTTCTTTTTTACAAAAAAGGAATGAGGCTCCAGCCTATTTTGATTATAGGTTAAACCTGGAGATCCAAAAAAGACCTTCTTTGAGACGTGAGGATAAAAGAGCGATTATCGGAGAGATTTTTCCTACATTGGCAAAGGTGAGGAATTTAATAACATTGGGAGAGTTGGTAAGGAGTCTCTCCCAGCGGTTAGATTTAGATGAAGAGATGATCCGCACAGAGTTTAAAAGATTCAAAAGGAAAGAGAGAGGTTTTCTTTCTCGCCCGGAATTTCTTAAAATAGAAGATGGACAGGAAAAAAGAGAAAGAATGCTTCTTCAGCTCATGCTGGATGATGAGGCGGTAGTAAAGTTGGTAGAAGAAAGATGGGATCTGGATAACTTTACTAATCCTGACCACCACAGAATTGCTAAGGAAATCATTATTTCGTGGAAGAAGGGAAAGAGGTCTTTCTCCAGATTAATAAATCAGTTGAGGGAGGAGAATCTATCTAGCATTATCTCTTCTTTTTCTTTATCTAAGTCCCCTTTTAAGACAGATGATAAAGAGAAATTAGCTCTGGACCTGATTAATAAATGGCAAAGAAGCAAGATCCAGGAGAGAATCAGTGAATTAATGAAAAACATAAAGGAAAGTCAAAGAAAGGGGAAGGAAGAGAAAATTAATCAATGGTGGGAGGAGTTAACCCACTTAAAGAGACAAATCTCGTTGAGGTGAGTTAATGAAGAAAAAGATAAAAAATCTTTTAGCTAAGGGCGAAAAAAATGGTAAATTAACCTATAAGGAGGTGGAGAAGGAAATTCTTAATGATATCTCCACTCCGGAAGAGATTGAGGACGTATTTGAGCTATTTGAGAAAGAAGGAATTGAGATAATTGGTGAAGAGGGGGAAGGAATTGAGAAATCAGCCGGGTTGGGAATGGATGCCAATGATGGAATTGGAAGATACCTGCAAGAAATTGGGAAAACTTCCTTACTCTCTCCCAAAGAAGAAAAAGAATATGGAAGGAAAATAAAAGAAAACAGAAAAATCTTACGAGGAAGGCTACTGGAGCTAGCTAATCTGGCAGAAAAAAATCCTTATCTATACGAGCTTTCCCGAAGGAGAGGCATTGATAGAGATGTTTTACGTGGTGCAAAAAAGAAGTCCCGAAAGATGGAAAAACTGGCTAATCTTGTTTTAGAGTTGAACAAAGAGGAAGGAAACAGTTTAAGACCCCTTAAGGATAAAGAAAAATTCTTTAAGTTACGGGAAGAGATTGGAGGAGCTAAGTACTGCTATGAAAAATACCGAGATAAGATGATCAAAGCAAACCTGAGACTAGTGGTGAGCTTTGCTAAGAGATATACAGGAAGAGGAGTTCCCTTTTTGGATTTAATTCAGGAAGGAAACATTGGTCTTT
>JAUWXE010000069.1 GCA_030616535.1 Candidatus Aerophobota bacterium | reverse complement strand
TGGAACGAGTTATTTACAGGATCATACCCTCACAGTTGGCTTTAACTTGGCCTGAATTTTACACTCCCACCTTCCCACAAAATTTTTCCAGAGGACAGAGGTTACATTTAGGTGAAATGGGACGACAAAGGTTTTGACCCAAAGTGACTAGAAGATGGTTAAATTCTATCCAGTACTGAGGCGGAAGCTTCCTTCGAAGAACAAATTCGGTTTTCTCAGGAGTTGAGGTCTTTACATAACCCCATCGGTTACAGATTCGGTGAACATGAGTATCTACACAGATTCCGGGTTTTGCATAACCCAGAGTAATTACTAAATTAGCTGTTTTTCTTCCTACTCCTTTGAATCTCAGAAGTTCGTCCACTTGGTCGGGAACCTGACATTTATATTTTTGTACAAGCTGCTCGCATATTTGGAGAATGGTACGAGCTTTGTTTCGGTAGAATCCAACCGGATAAATAGCTTTTTCAATCTGATGAGGGGTCAGTCTCAGCATTGATTGGGGATTGTCAGCCAACCGAAAAAGCCTTCTTGCGGCCTGATTGGTAGTCTTATCCTGGGTTCGAAGACTTAAGATACAGGAAATAAGAACTTTGAAAGAATCGGAAGGAGATCCTGAAACTCGGCCTACGACGGGAACTTTCCATTGAGGCACTAGCTGACGTAGTATCTGCATTACTCTCTGCATATCGCTGTTCTTCACGGCTGAACTACGGCTCTATCCTATTTTTCCCAGGGCAAGCAAATAGCTAATCTCGAGAAAATCCGGATTTATACCGATCCCTGGGTGAATATCCCATCGGGAAATCCTTCTTGAGAGAAATTGGCGCCTCAGATTCTAGCCAGACCTAACAGAATTATTCCCATCACTCCTATGATTAATCCAGCAAACATCTTAGTTCTTTGTTGTCTGATGGAAATTTCCTTTAGCACCAGAGAAGAATAGACCACGGTGACGATGGTATTGAGATTAGATATAGGCCAGGCTATGGCCATGCCGAGGATCTTAAGAGTATTGGCCAGGCTAGCGAAAGCCACCACCCACAGGATCCCGGACAACATCGCCAGCAAATGGTCCTTTTGGGAAACCCTGGTCCAGCTTCGGTCTTTACCTATAATAAAGTAGCAGGCTAGTGCTCCTACCAAGGTGCCCTGTCCCATGAGCATAAAATAGGGCCAGACCGAATCCATACTTTCCATAGCTAACTTCCCTGGTATACCAAATAGGCTGTAGAAAAGAGCAGCACCGAGGGCAAACCCGAATCCTACCACGGAATACTGACTGGCTTTTTTCAGTTTTGGTTTTATCAAATGAATGGGACAGGATTCTCTGGCCAGTTCGGTGACCGGAATCAATTTACCCAAAAGGATCGTGGAAAGAAGAACCAGGGCAGTGGCTCCTCCTAGCAAGGCCAGGGGGAGTTTGTTTTGCCAGGAAAATTCTTTAAAGATAAAAACCCCGAAGATTACTCCCAGAATAACGGTAAGATTCTTCACGGGAGTTGCTCTTCCTACCCCCACGCAATCCACCGAATAGATGTAACAGACCGTTCCCATGCACCAGAGTAGTCCACTAAGGTAAGAAAGGGCTATCTGCGGTAAAGAGATTGCCAGCCATCCCGGGAAGAAAAATCCTGTAATACTGGTGCAAATCGCCACCGTGATACACATAGTCAAAAGAAATTCTAGACTGGGAGAGTAGGCGGACCGCCGGGGAGTGACATAGAGTCCAAAGAAGATAATACACAGAATACCATACCCCAGGCCTGGCCATAAGACGTTACCCATACCTAGCACCTACCCCGAACACCAGAATTTAGTTGCCTCACCGTAAATTATGATAACATCCGATCTTAAGAATCTTCCAGTATCCCCACTACCGGGAATTTCTCCAGGAGCTCGGGACCATGGGGTGCCTCTGCCAGAGAATCAGTAAGGTCTTTTCCTGCGGTATGAAGTACCTGGTGTTTGCCATGTTGCCAGAGAAAACTCTGGGAGACGTCGTATACTCTTCCCTTATAGGCAACGTAGGTAGCAGTTCCTCCTTGGCCATTGTATTTGGCGAGTTCCTTTTTGGTAAATCTCCTCACTTTGGAGACTCCACTACACAGCTAATTTAGAAAGGGAAGGATCAGGGGGTCCCTGATCAGGGAGCCCCTGATTGTGTTTCTTACCTTAGAAATTTGGAGACAAAGGGAGAAGTTTCCCCTCTTCTCAGGAAGTGACCCGAAGGCCCCTCTCCCAGAAACTCGGAAAACCAGGATTCGTGCTCGATTTCTTCGTTGAGGATCGCTTGAGATAAGTCGTAGGTTCGATGATCCTTGCCGGCAGTCAAATTGCAGAGGTGGGTATATCCCCGCACTGCGCATCTTTCTGCTTCCACCAGCACCCGGAGCATTGCCTGGATGTCCCTCGGGTCCTGGGGCAAGCTGGCGGGGGGACAGGCCGAGCTGTCATGGAAAGCCTTCATGTCCTCGGGCAGTTTCCCGCCGAGTTCATAAATGCGGGGCACCAGAGCCTCAAAATGATTGCGATCTTCAATGCGGGCGGTCTCAGCAATCTCTTTGATCCCCTCTCCCTCGAGTCCAATGAGGTTCACCCGCAGAATCGTATAGTAATAGTAGGTAGTGAGCTCGGCGGCGGCGTTCTTGACCAGAAGTTCCACCAGTTGGTCAAGGTTAACGCCTGCCTTTTCCACCATTTCCCGGGTTACTTTGGCCATAACATTACCTCCTTCTTCACGGTTACCTTCTGATAAACTTTACCAATTATGTCAGATTATGATATACAATAGCATTTTTGAGGTAAGGCGTCAATTTTCAATTTTTCGGTCCGAGAAAGTCGTCCTTGAGTTAATTTATTATTATACTATAATAACTTTAAACTAAATGAACAATAGGAGGTAATTACATGAAAACTCTAACAGGAACAAAAACGGAAAAGAATCTCCTGACCGCCTTTGCAGGAGAATCGCAGGCGAGAAACCGCTACAGCTTCTTTGCCTCTCAGGCAAGGAAGGAAGACTACCAACAGATAGCCGCTGTGTTCCTGGAGACCGCGGACAATGAAAAGGAACATGCCAAGAGACTCTTTAAATTCTTGGAAGGTGGAGAGCTGGAGATCAGGGCTTCATTTCCTGCAGGTTTGATCGGAGATACCAAAGAAAATCTCAGGACAGCTGCTGGTGGAGAAAACTACGAGCACACAAAGATGTACCCTGAGTTTGCTAGCCTGGCAGATCAAGAAGGTTTACAGGAAATAGCATCTGTATTCAGAGCAATAGCAGTTGCGGAAAGACAACACGAGAAGCGATATTTGAATCTCCTTGAGAACGTGGAGAAGGATAGCGTCTTCAAACGAGAAAGCGTGGTAAAGTGGAAATGCAGGAACTGCGGATACATCCATGAGGGAGCCGAAGCGCCAGAGGAATGTCCGGCATGTGCACATTCAAGAGCCTATTTTGAACTTTTGAGTGAGAATTATTAGAGGCGGCAACATCGCCGAAAGTGGCGCAAAAATGAAGGAGACGGTTGTTTTACTTTGCTAAAATCGGAAGGGGGAACGAGGAGGCAATAGGAAGAGGATTGATTACTCTATCAAAAAGCATGATGAAAAACCAATTTTGGGATGGTTCCAACAGAAGAAATAAAATACCCCCTGGTTTGAGTAGGTGGGTATTGACTAGTGCGGGAACCTTCTTGGTAGCGCTTGGAATTCTAGGGATATTTTTACCTCTTCTACCTACCACTCCTTTTCTCTTGCTTGCTGCTGCATGCTATGCTAGAAGTTCAGAAAGATTTTACCATTGGCTCTTAAATAACCGCTGGTTTGGGAACTACCTTAAAAATTATTGGGAAGAAAAAGGGATTCCCTTGAAGATAAAGGTCTTATCCATTTCTTTTTTATGCATAACCATAGGATATTCAGCTGTTTTTGTAGTTCAGATTCTTCTAGGTAAGATCATTTTGCTTCTAATAGCTATTGGAGTGACTATACATATCCTCTCTATTCGGACTTTAAAACAGTGACCACAGGATGATAACAAAATGTTTGACAAATGTCCGGGAGCAACTAACATACCAATACTTGCGATTAGTAAGAACATGGGAAAATTTTCCCCTGACATGAAAGCGAGGTTTAGCCATTGCGGATTTAGCGGCATAACGATTTAGAATCAGGGACACAAGGGGGTAAATAATTCGGAAATGCACTGCCGAGGAACTTCGCCAAAAGCCAAAAAATAACGAGGGGACATAATGAGAGAAGCATTTGGTAAGAAAGAAAACGAAAAGCAGAAGATCAAGGATTTGATCAGGAAGTTACATGCAGGAGCAAAACCTGATGAGGTAAAAGAGAAATTTAAACAGGTTTTGAAAGGTATAGGTCCGGCGGATATAGCCGAGATAGAAGAAGAACTCATAAAAGAAGGCCTGCCGAGGGAAGAAATTCACCGGCTTTGCGATGTTCACATTGCCATATTCAAAGAGTCGCTGGAAAGAGAAAAAACTTTAGCCTCACCGGGACACCCCATCCATACCCTTATGGAAGAACACAAAATCATGCTTCAGTTTGCTGAGGAACTGAAAAATACGGTAGAGGAGATAAAAGGGGCTAAAGATTTTGATTCTGTTAGTGAAAAGATGAAAGAGTTAAGTCACATTGCAGAGCATTTTAAGGAATCAGAAAAGCACTATCTGCGAGAGGAAAATGTTCTCTTTCCTTATCTTGAAAAACATGGAATTACCCAACCTCCAGCCATTATGTGGTCTGAACATAATGAGATAAGGAAGGAAAAGAAAAAGGTCTACGAACTTTTAGACACCCATGGAAGTATGAATTTTCAGGATTTTACCAAAAAACTTGAGGGTGCAGCAACAGCCATAGGTGATATGTTTTCAAGTCACTTTTACAAAGAGAACAACATCCTCTTTCCAACAGCATTGAAGGTGATTTCAGAAAACGAGTGGAGGGAGATTAGGAAGCAATGCGATGAACTTGGTTACTGCTGCTTTACACCTGAGTCTGCAAAAGGAGTCGTCGAACCAGTAGCAGAGCCTGCACCCGAACCACCACCGGTGGAGAAGGGAAAAATCCTATTTGAAACAGGAGAACTGTCAACCGAAGAACTTGAAGCAGTTCTCAACATCTTACCTGTTGATATCACCTTTGTTGACAAGGAAGATAAAGTTCGATACTTCAGCCAATCCAAAGAGAGAATTTTTCCCAGAACGAAGGCCGTTATTGGCCGTAAGGTTCAGCAATGCCATCCCCAAAAGAGCTTGCATGTAGTGGAGCAGATTTTGAATGATTTTAAGAAAAATAAGAGGGATGCAGCAGAGTTCTGGATTAATTTAAAGGGACGACCTATCTACATCCGGTACTTTGCTGTCCGTGATGAAAACAAAGAGTATCTCGGGTGTTTAGAAGTAACCCAGGACATCACCGACATAAAAGAGATTAAAGGAGAAAAGAGGTTATTATGAGGGCAATTCGCAGGCCCGCGGCTCCGTTGGCCGACATTAATTGGAGGAATATTGGTATGATTATATATAATTATTAGTTAAATTTACTTTTTGAGGCGATTAGAAAATTTTTCAATACTTCTATAGACTCCAAAAATGAGTATCAAATACACCGACCAATTCACCACTTCTATAACTGACGGATTACCATTATAACCAAAAAGAGCCTTTAAAATGCTTCCCCAAGTACCTTTTTCGTTGACAAGCCAGTTGATATCCCAGACATTCTCTATAAAGACAGGTAAAACACCGGCTTCTTGAAATTCATGAACTCCATGAGCCATAAGTCCAGCGGCAAAAAGGATAAGAATGATACTGGTGACTTTAAAAAACCATTTAATTCTTAACTTCGTAGCTCCCCAGAAGAATAGCCAGCCGATTACAAGAGCTATGCCCGTCCCTAATAAGGGCCCCACAATATTCGTTTCTTCTACCCGGCTGGCTGCTCCTAAAAATATGACGGTCTCTATTCCTTCTCTTAAAACAGCGAAAAAGACTA
>JAUWXE010000007.1 GCA_030616535.1 Candidatus Aerophobota bacterium | reverse complement strand
TTAGTAGCCTTAAAAGAAAAGGACCCCCGGTCTTTAACTGACTGGACAGTAGAGGATTCTTTAAAAGAACTGGCCTTTCTTGCAGAAGCGGCGGGTGCCAAAGTCATATTTAGAATTATTCAAAATCGTCGTAGCCCGGATCCTATCTTTTATATCGGAAAAGGGAAAACCACTGAAATAGCTAATCTAGCTCGAGAAAGAGGAGCTAACCTAATTATCTTTGATGACGACTTAACTCCGAGTCAACAACGGAATTTAGAAGAAAGGATAAGGGTTAAGATCATTGACCGGGCTCAACTAATCCTTGATATCTTTGCCAGAAGAGCTCGCTCGGCAGCCGGTAAGCTCCAGGTAGAGCTGGCACAATTGAGTTACCTGCTCCCCCGCCTGATAGGAAAAGGTATTATTCTTTCCCGTTTGGGAGGAGGCATTGGAACAAGGGGACCGGGGGAGACTAAACTGGAGGTTGATCGTCGGCGGATCAAAGAAAGAATCATCAACCTAAAGGGAAAGTTAAAGCGAATTGAGCAGCAAAGAGAGACTATAAAAAAACATAGAAAGAGAAGAGCCTATTCCACAGCAGCAATTATCGGCTATACCAACACAGGTAAATCTACTCTCCTCAATGCACTTAGCGGAGCAGAGGTAGAGGTAGATGATAAACCCTTTGCCACTTTAGATCCCACCACACGCAAGACAATCCTTCCTAATCACGAGAATCTGCTTCTCACAGATACGGTTGGTTTCATCAATAAACTTCCCCATCACCTCATAGCTGCCTTTCATGCTACCTTAAGTGAGATTGAGGATGCAGATCTACTTATAAATGTTCTCGATGTCTCTCACCCCAAGCTGGAAGAGGAAAATAGGGCTACTTATTCGGTTCTAAAACAGTTAAAGGTAGAAAACAAACCGGTTATTAACGTTTTAAATAAAATAGATTTAGTTAACAACGACTACTTACTTTCCCGTTATCGTAGAGCCTTTGACTCCAGCATAGCCATATCAGCCCTGCAGGGTCAGGGCCTGGATCAACTGCTTGATAAAATAGCCCAGATTCTTGAGAAAGAAAGAGTCTGTTCAGAGTTTAGCTTTCCCTACCAGAGAAGCGATCTAATCTCCCTTGTTCACTCAAAAGGAGAGGTCTTAAGTAAAAATTACTTAAAGGGGAAAGTTGTCCTTAGAGTAAGACTGAATAGATCCCTTACTGATAAACTGGCTGAATTTAGGAGAAAAGTAAAAAATTGAGGATAGCACTAGGGGCAGAGCATAACAACTCCAACATACTGGTATTGGGAGCCCGAATAACAGCAAAGGATTTAGCCGTGCAAATGGTAGAGGAATGGCTAGCGGCAGAATTTATAGGAGGAAAACACCAAGGACGCCTAAAAAAACTGGCCGAGATAGAAAAAAAGTATTCCAGGAGTTAGATTTATTTGAGTGACGTGTGGATGGTAGTGGTACTTTTAGTCATCTGCGTTGGATTATCTGGTTTTTTCTCAGGGTCGGAGATTGCTCTTTCCTCCCTGGACAAGATAACCGTGAAGAGACTAATTAAAGAAAAGGGGGGAAAAGGACGGTTCATAGAATCTCTGTTAATGAAACCATCGCAGTGGTTGATCACCATTCTCATTGGAAACAACCTGGTTAACATTGCCGCCGCTAGCCTGGCTATGTTGCTGGTGACAAGACTAGTAAGTGGAGCTCCCGGTAAAGCAGTAGGAATCGTGACCGGAGTAATGACCTTTATAATCCTGGTTTTTGGGGAGATAATTCCTAAAAGATACTGCCAGCAGCGCGCCGAGACCATTTCCTTGAAGGTAGCGCGCCCGATTCTTTTTCTCTCAATAGCTTTGAGTCCTATCATTAAAGCCTTGAATTTTTTCACACAAACTATCTTAAGAGTTGCTGGCGCAAAAGAGGTCAAAAAGAGCCGCTTGATAACAGAAAAAGAAATCCACGCCCTCATAGATATTGGACAAGAAGAGGGAGCTCTGGATGAACGAGAAGAGGAACTTGTCCATAGTGCCTTAGAATTCGACGAAACCAAGGCTAAACAGATAATGATTCCTCGCACAAAGATGGTTTGTATTGACGAAGAGGCTGGTCTTTCAGAACTGGTGGATTTGATAAAAAAAGTTGGGTATTCAAGAATACCTGTATATCACAAAAACCGGGATAATATCACCGGAGTTGCTTATGCTAAAGATCTATTGAGTCTCTTTGGCAAGACCAGTAAAAATCTGAAAGTGAAACAAATAATGCATCCCCCAATTTTTGTTCCATACACCATCCATTTGGGTGAACTGTTGCATCAACTCCAGAAGGAAAGAACCCATCTGGCTATTGTGGTGGATGAGTATGGGGGAGTAGCAGGTATGCTTACGGTGGAGGATCTACTTGAAGAGATTGTAGGAGAAATAGAGGATGAATACGATCGAAAGGAAGAAAAGATAACCATCCAAAAGGATGGATCTGCCCTGATCAAGGCAGATACAGACATCGATGAGATCAATGAAAAACTGGACACTGATCTTCCAGAAAAGACAGCCGCTTTTGAATCTATAGGCGGGTTTATTTTTGATCAGTTGAGTAGAATCCCCAGGGTAGGAGAAATAATCGAATACAATAATTTAAAGATTACCATCGTGGAAGTGGACAATAAACGAGTGAAAAAAGTTAAACTGCGGAAGAAATCCAAGGAGAAAAAAGAGATTCCATGAGAAAAAGTCTAAGGAATTACTTCATTACCGGCTTGATTACCCTCCTTCCTTTAGTAATCACCATATTCATATTAATTTGGGTCTTTCAAAAACTGAATGACTTGTTAACCCGTCTTGTTCCTTTATTCACGCCGACCCTGATTCCTTCCTCTTTGATGGCAGAAGCGGGAGGACTAATCTCCATTGGAATAAAAATACTTACCTTTTTAATAATATCAGGGGCTATAACCCTATTTGGATTTTTCACCTCACGGGTTGTGGGAAGAAAAATACTGGACTTCCTGGAAAAAAGGGTATTCTTCAAAATCCCCCTCGTGAGTATCATCTACCGCACGATTAAAGAAATCAACGATGTATTCTTTAGCGGGAAAAAATATATCTTCAAAAGAGTGGTTATGTTAGAATACCCTCGTCAAGGAGTGTACAGCATTGGCTTTGTTACTGCAGAAACACCTGTAGAAAACCCAACCAATAGATCATCTCAGACGATGTTAAGCATATTCATTCCCACTACACCAAACCCTACCTCTGGATTTCTGGCTCTGATTCCGGAGAAAGATACCATCCCCCTACCCATGGGAGTACAAAAGGCCTTTAAGCTCATCATCTCGGGAGGAGCTCTGCTTCCCCTATATAAGGATGAACTCACTCATCACCAATTTCACCGGCTCTGGAAAGAGCAAATTTTGTCCCGAAAGGGCCGATGAGCTCATAAATTATGGTAGTGGCGGCGATGGTAGTAAAGACTGTTCCACCCAGGTAAGGAAACTCGGCCTCGGCGATCAGGGCTACTCCTAAAGCAACACCAGCTTGAGGAATAAGCCCAAAGCCTAAATACTTTCTTACCGAATCTAGAGCTTTTGAGAAATACCCACCTACAGATGCACCTACTAGCTTACCAATTATTCGAAAAAGAAAGTAAAAGACACCTATCAACCCCAATTTCCCCAGTAATGCGACATTCAGGTTTGCCCCGGCTAAGACAAAGAAGCAAAGATAAAGGGGAGAATCAACGGTCCTTAGAATATCAAAGAACCTAAAGCTTCTTTTGCCAATATTTACCAGCACCGCTCCTAAGAAAATATTGGTTAAAAGCACCGAGAGGTGAAAATAAATAGCCATGCCTATACCAAAAAGAATAAATCCCAGAGTATAAATTAAAAGATCGGTTTCGGTTCTGGCATACCGAGAAAAAATTATCAGAATTACAGCAATCCCTGCTCCTAAGAGAAAAGCGCCACCGATATGTAAAAGAGAACCGAGTAAAACTCTTAGAAGCAACAGATTTCCTGTTAGCGGTCCTATCAAAGCTTTGGCCACTGCTAAAGAGAAGGCAAATATTATTAGACACCAGGCATCATCAATGGCTACCACCCCCAAGAGTGTATTGGTAAAAATTCCCCTGGCTCTACATTCCCTCACCACCATCACTGTAGCTGCTGGGGCGGTAGCGGAAGCGATAGCTCCGAATAATAAAGAAAGATATAGAGGCTGTCTTAGTAAGAAAAGAAAAGCAAAGAAAACAGACAACCAGGCACCAGTAGCCTCCAAAACAGAGATCCAGAGAACTGATTTACCAATTTTAGAGAAGTTCTCTCGTGAAAAATTTTGTCCAAGACCAAAGGCAATGACTCCCAGCACCACATTGGAAATTAAACCAGAGACATTGAGGATCTCTTGGGAAACCAAATTGAGGACGGTTGGACCGATAAGTACACCCATCAAAATGTAGGCAGTCACGGCAGGAAATTTTATTTGGTGCAGCAGTTTAGCCGCCAAAAGACCTGCCAAAAGGATAATACCAAGGGAGAGAACAACGCTCATCAAATAGTTCCTTATGGGTGAGATATTTTGATTAAAGAATTCCTTTGGCTTTGAAGACAGCCAGGATTATATCAAATAGGCTAATAATACCTACTAAATGTCTTTCTTTATCGACCACTGGTATCCTCTTTAATCTGTGTAGTTTCATCAGACGTCGAGCTTCCAGAGTGGTCGCTTTCTCAGAGATGGTTACTATATCGGTGTTCATCATATCCTCAACTACACAAAGTACTCCCATTTCGGAAGGGATATCCTCCTCCAGAAGAGATCTTTCTTCATATTCATCTAAAAATGGAATTCTTTCAAGCATGTTTAAAATATTGGAGGGATGTGGTTGAAAGATCTTCAGAATGTCTTCCAGGGCGACGATTCCGATAACTCTATTATCTTCCTCTACCACGGGTAAGGTATGAAAGGTAAATTTATGAAGAACCTCTATCAGTTCTCTTAAGGTGGTGGATCTTTTTACAGTCACCACCCTCTTCTGCATTACTTCCCTCACCCTCATCTTTTTTTCCATAGATTTCTCACCTCCTCCTTACTCCTTCTCCCATCGAAGGAGCTCAGTAACAGAGGAGAGGGTTCCCCCCTGCAGGATTTCTTCTCGAATGCGATTTTCCCTTTCTAAAACATCCATGGCCCGGTTAGCTGTCTCCACTGCCTTCTTCTGGGGAACAACCACAATCCCGTCTTCATCTCCTACCAGCCAATCTCCGGTAAGTACCCTTACTCCTCCGATTCGAATGGGGATCCCAATTTCTCCAAAACCTCGTGGTTCTCCGGCCGTGGGTGTGATAAGCCTGGCGTAAGCAGGGAATTTCAATTTCACTATCTCCGGAACGTCCCTGATTGCCCCATCAATTACTACTCCACTCAGTCTCTTCTGAATAGCTGAATGGGTAGCTAACTCTCCCCATAACGCCGGTCCCGCTCCACCTGCATCAATAACTATCACCTGACCTCTTTCCGCTTTATCAATAGCCTCAACTGGCTTCGCCCAATCACCAGGATAACTCCTCACTGTTAGGGCTGAGCCTACCAGTTTAACTCCCGGGGTGATCTTCACCAGACCTTTGATCTCTCCAGCTCGATGCATAGCGTCGGAAAGATTGGAAGTAGAAACTTTCTTGAAGATCTGGACAATTTCCTTACCTCTTGCTCTTTTAAATAGCTGGGTAGGAATAACCTTTTTATCCTTGATCGCCTCCTTGATTACCCTGGTAGCTTCCCGGGGATCCTTGGCCTTAATTACAGCTCCTCCTACTATAACCACACTAGCTCCTGCATCTATGGCCTTGGCAGCAGTTTCAGAATTTATCCCTCCAGCTACGGCAACGGGGACACTTACTTTCCGGGAGACTTCTCTTAGCTGGCTAAAAGGATCTTTCCCCCTCATTTGTTCATCTATTGAGGTATGCATTCCTATATAATCTATGCCCATTTTTTCTACTTCTTTGGCCCGTCTTGTCGGATCACTCACTCCTAGCAAATCAACCATTACCCTTCCCCCATAGTTTTTAGCCGCCTCCACACATTCTCTTACAGTGGAGTCATCGGCTACCCCCAGAACACAAACTACGTTGGCTCCCGCTTTAAAAGCTGATTCTGACTCAATCCTACCCACATCCATAATCTTCATATCAGCTACCACAGTCTTTTGGGGAAATTTCTTTCTTAGAGCCCGGAGGCAATCCAAACCCTCACTTTTAATTAAAGGTGTGCCTGCTTCAAGCCAGTCCGCTCCTCCGGCAGTGGCTGCCTCAGCTACCTTCAAGGCTCTATTCAGGTTCACAAAATCCAGAGCTATTTGAACCAACGGCCTCATTAATTACCTTCCTGGCTATAGGTTATCGAGCTATCTCTGGCTTCCCAGACCCTCACCCTGCTAAGTCTTACGGTTTCTAAATTTATCTCTTTCTCGAGCTTTTGAAAAAGATATTTGGCTATATTTTCCGTGGTAGGATTAGTGCTGCCCAAAACTTCATTTAAATAATGATGATCCAAACGAGCTGTCCATTTTTTAACTATCCTCTTCACATCTCTAAAGTCAACCAGAATCCCACGGTGGTCCAACTTCTCTCCTTTAACAAAAACCTGGACCTTCCAGGTATGCCCATGTAGTTTCTCGCAGCCTCTTCTTGTTTCTCTTAGTTGATGGGCAGCAGCAAATTCAGTTTCAATCATCAATTCATACATTATCTTCTCCTCATTCTAACAGAAAATCACTCCTCGTCAAAGATATCTCGAGACTTTTCCCCTCCGTCGCTGTCCTTGGTGAATCGTATTTCGTGAATCGTATCTTGGTTTCTTTTTTTGGCTATTCACTATTCACTATCTACTATTCACTACAAGTCCCTTGATACGCGTATAAGCCTTCTACCTACTAATATTTTCCTGGAGCACCACTTATGAGTGATTTGTAGATATTTTCCAATCTGGAGACGCTTCTCTCCAAACTATGAGCCTGAACCATTCGGTAGGAGGCCTCTTGCATAGATCGCTTTAGTTTTTCATTGCCAAGAATGTTCTCAATCTTATCTGAGGCATCTTGAGGGTCATCCAAACTAAAAGTGTATCCATTGATTCCCTCCTTAACTAGCTCCTGGGCAGCATTTTCCCGGCTTTTTCCTACTAATATGGCATTCCGAGTGGCCATAGCCTCCAGGGTAGCTATACTCTGAAGTTCATAAAAAGAGGGCAAAATAAAGATATCCGCTTCTAGATAAGCACAAAGCAAATCTTTTTTACTCAAATATCCGGTGAGAATAACTTTGTTTTTGAGCTCACATTCTGCTATTTTTTCTTTCAACTTATCTTTTATAAGACCTCCGCCTACCATTAATAATTTAACCTCAGGGATTTTCTTTAATAATGACCCCATTATTTCAATGAGATAGCTGGAATTTTTTTCATAGCTCAATCGGCCTACATAAAGCAGAGTCGGAGATTGACCCAGCTCATAAGATTCCCTGAACTTAATCCGATCTTTCAAACTCACTCTCCTAGTGCTAAACCAATCTAAATCTATTCCATTGCTTATCACCTGAATAGGTCGATGAGTGTAATTTCGGGCAATCCGAGCGGCAAAATAGGAAGGGGCAACTATGAGATTACCCCGGTTGTAAAAATAGGAAAACCAATTCTCTATCGCTTTTCCCAGGAGGAAGGAAGGAAGGTGAGGTAGAAGAACATTTCCTACCTGAACATGAAATCCCAGAACCGCGGGAATACCTAATTTTCTTGCCCCCCTTAATGCCTGCCAGCCTAGAAAAGTAGGAAGGTTGATCTGAATAATCTCTATTCTTTCTCTTTTGAGAATAGAAAAAATTTTCCCTGAAGAGGCAAGAGCAAAATAGCCCTTTTCCTGGGGAAGAGACACGCTAAAAAATCTATAAATCTTAATTCCCTTTACCACCACGAAGAAGGGTTCTTTAGCTCGAGAGGTAAAAATGATAACCGCATGCTGCTTTTTTCTTAATTCCAGCGAGAAGTTTTGAGTAGAGACCCCTTCTCCTCCTACGGCAGGAAAGATCTGGTCGGAGACAAAACAAACTCTCATTATCCCCTTTTCCTCCAAAACCCTTTCCATCCGAGGTGAACGACCAAAGAAAGAGCTACCCCTACCCCTAATAAATCAGTCACCCTGACCATTAAACTAAAGGCCAGAGCCTTATTGGGCTCTATTCCTACCAGCTTAAAAATCCCTACTTCTCCTAACTCGAAGATTCCCAAGGCTCCGGGAGTAAATTGCAGAACGAGAAGAAGGTGGGTCAAAGCAAAGAGAAGAGCGAGCTCGGAAAGCTTAAACACCGTCTCAAGAAAATAAAAGAAAATAGCCGGTTTAATGAATACGAGAAGCCCGGCACCAAGTTTTATGCCAAAGGCGAGTAAAGTTGTGGCTCGATGTTGATTAAAGGCGAGAAAAACGTGGTCTTCCAGTTTCGATATCTCAGGCTTAATTTTTCTGATAATTTTAGATAGGGGATTTATACGTTCTAATAGAGTTGCCAGGGAGGTAAAGAGTTTACTCTCATAGAGAAAATTGATCAGAAGCATTCCCATCCCGGCGCCAAAGACAATATTGACCGTAAAAAGAGTCAGGTAGATTTGCCGGGGTAGAGAATATTCGATCAAAGTCCAGATACTGCCTAAATAAATAAAGAATAAACCAGCCCCAAGCTCCAAGAACTTGTCTACTATTACCGTAGCCCCTACCCTGCTCATAGGAAGGTGGTGTCTCTTACTGATTATATAGGCCCTGAGCGGCTCCCCTCCTATGTACATAGAAGGGGTAAGATAACTCACGGCAAATCCAATTACCCTTGCCGCAAAGACATCCCTAAAGGTAAGACGATAGCCATAAGAGCTTAGAATAATTTGCCAGGAGAGAGTAAAGAGGAATAAGATGAAAAGAGCATTGGCAATAAAAACAACTGCTCCCCACAGACCTATTTGACTTATCTCAAAGAAAACATTTTGAATACCAGCTAGATAAAATATCAAAATCAGGACTGTGAGCCCGACTACGGTGGAGATAATGATAACAATTTTCCCCTTCATTATCCAAACACTATCTTCATGAACCTGTCTACAGCTTCATCAGTCCCGGGGTTGTGCACTAGTCCTGGGTATTTTTTAGCCTCCTCTACATCTCTCATGAGGTTCAGTTTATCTTGATCCACACTGTAGAAATTTTTCCTTTTTTTATGGTAGTCCGCTAGATAAACCTGCTCAGTTTGCCCCGGAGTAGGAATAAATAGAGCTTTTTTTCCTAACAGGGAAAGTTCCATGATGGTAGTATAGCCAGGTCTGGTAATAACTAATTTGGACCGATTCATCATCTCTTCCTGTCTTTTTCTCCCCAGGTAACCAAAAATACGAACATGGTCAACAGTCTCATTTCGAGGGTCCTCTGGCTTTCCCAGGGCTATGACTACCTTGCCTTTCAAAAGAGGCGCCTGCTCCAAGATTTTTTTCTCCAGAATTGTCCTCTGCGGCTCAGGTCCGGAAAGAGAAATGAAATAATCAATGTCTTCAGCAGTTTTTCTTCTTTTTAAATCGGACAGTACCCCCAAATATTCGATTCTTTCTTCCTTAAAATATTTCAAATTGTGGGAAAGATCTCCACTCAAACCATCTTCTTGGTAGTCGGGAACAAGAAACTTAGAGAAGTTATATTTAAAAAAGGAATAGTTGAACCCCTCCGTTGCCATTTCAAAGAGTTTCACCCTATGGGGAGCAATGAATCTAAGTTGATGAGAAATAAGATAAGAAGGGATTTCTTTATTATAAACACCGTAGCGATTATCGGAAATTATTCTTTCATATTTTTCCCTCGCCATCAGTTTTTTTATCTGACTGTGCTCCTTGACAACCTCATTCATATAAATGGGAAAATAGCTAAGGAATTTAGCCACCGAAAAATCTCTCTCAGAATAAGCAGAAGAATAATCGGGAATACTCAAATAAGAGCAAGCATCCTTGAGCTCGTTCTTTAAAAGATCCAGAGACCTTCCTATCCCTACCAGCGTAAGAGTATGACCAGCTTTTATCATCCTCCTCAAGATAGGAAGATCCCTAGTAGCGTGGCCCAGACCCCAGGAACAGACACCGAACAGAACCTTCAATTTAGCTTCTTCCACTCAGCCCGCCAACTTTTCCCTAACTCCCTTCATGACCTTATCCTTTGTTTCTTGGCCTTGAGATAACATTGAGGAAAGGGCCGAATTTGCTCTTCTTTTAAATTCTTCATCTTTAATATAGCCCAGATTAATTTGGACATTCAAGGCTACACTTTGCAAAGCTGCATCTGCCAGTAAAGCACCTACGCCTACATCGGTGATTAAATTAGGATTCCCTCTGGAAAGAAGAAGTTGGGCCAGTTCTATCGACCGAAGAGCCAATTTAGCTGTGCTCAGAGGAACCTGAGTTGCATCCTTTAGAGCGATTTGTAAAGCCTGTCTCCTTTTTTCCTTTAGCTCGGAAGTATCCTTGGGCATACGAGAAGCCTGGGAAAACCTGGCATATGCCTCAATATCCTTTTGAATGAGCCCAGAAAGCTCCTCTTTAAGTTTGTCTGCCTCTTTTAAGATCTCTCGAATCTCCCTTTCAACCTTCTCAAATTTAGGTTTCCCTGAAGTAAAATTTCCCACCATACAGAGAAGAGCAGCTCCCAAAGACCCTACCAGGGCAGCCACGCTTCCCCCTCCCGGGGTGGGAGTTTTGGATGCTGTATCCTCGAGGAAATTCCTTAATGGCTGGTCCAGGTACATTTTCTTACCTCCCAAAAGACAGTCCGAAGTCCTAAGTCAAATACAAAGTCAAATCATCCCTGAATTATCAGAGACCGCTCACTAATTACTGAGCGCTGTTTTTACAATCAATGATTCTTTTCTCAGTAATTATATAGTCAACTGCGGTATCGTGTAACTCCGAAGGAACATTATCTACTAGCTGTAGTTCGAAGGCTAAAGCTATGGATTTGGTTTTGTTCAGAGCTTTTTTTAAGAATCGATCATAAAAACCTTTTCCAAACCCAAGCCGATTCCCTCTCTTATCAAAAGCAACTCCGGGAACTATCACCAATTCCAGCTCTTCTATCTTAAGAGGACGATAAAATTTTTTTTTTGGCTGGAATACCCCCAGTGTCCCCGGTTCAAGCTCTCTTTCAGGATCCTTTAGCTCCGATACTAGAATCTGATTATTTCGAGAGTTAATAAGAGGAACGGCTACTCTTTTACCCAACTTTAAGCACTTTTCAATTATCTTCTCAGTTTGAACCTCATCGGCTAGAGCCAGATAAAAGAGAATCGTTCCAGCCTCAGAAAATTGGGGAATCCCTAAGAGTTTTCGCTTAATCTCATCACTTTTTCTTGCAATTACCTGAGGAGATTGAGATCGACGCAGAGCTAAAATTCTCTTTCTTAAAAGAGATTTACCCACTTTATTCTTCATCTGAAAAATCGGTGAACTAAAGTTTCCCTTCTCGGAAAGAGGATAGGTATTTGGTGCAATATTCATCTTTACCCAGGAGGGCCTCCCCCGCCCGAATCACTGGAATCATCCCCTTATCCAGAGGATCAAGAATAACCGCATCTAGCCCCATTGGCATGGCTATGGAGAGAAAGACCCGGTTAAGAAGCTCCCTTCTGGGTAAGCCAAAAGAAATATTACTCAAACCACAGATAAGATGGATTCCCTTGAAAGAACCCCTGATCTTTCTCATAGCCTCGAGGACAGTCCAACCACATCCAGAATCAGTGCTAATTGGACGAACTAAAGGATCAATGTAGATATCATCTAGAGCTATCCCTTCTCGTGTTAATAGATCCACTAAACGTTCAGCCACAGTATATCTTCTCCTCATATCCTCAGGTATTCCAGCCTCGTCCATAGTCAAGGCGATTACCTTGCTGCGGAATCTTTTAAGAAGTGGAAGAATTTCCTCAACTCTCTTTTTCTCTGCCGTCACAGAATTTATTATAGCCTTATCCTTGTGCTGTGTTAATCCGGCTTCCAGTGCCAGCGGATTAGGACTGTCAATGCAAAGAGGAACTTCTACCACCTTCTGAATAACCTTTACGGCCCATTTCATATCCTCAACCTCGGTGTGGATCCGGGTTCCCACATTGACATCCAGTGCATCTGCCCCAGAAATTACCTGTCTTCTGGCAAGATCCTGAATGAAAGAAGTGTCTCTCTTTTCCACCGCTTTTTCTACATCCTTAGCACTGGTATTGATCTTTTCTCCAATGACGAGCATACAGAACCCTCCCTCTTTTTCGCTATCAAATGATGATCTAATACGTCTTTAAAAAGCCTCTCTGTGAAAAAAACTATCAAATCCTCTTTCTAATCTACCAAATCCCCATGATATTGTCAAAAAACCCGCCTTCTGTTAAAGAAAACTTGGGATAGATCCTTAAGGCGGTCTCTTGACAAGTTTTTATTTTGTAATAGGCTAAAGGCGGATAAATATTGCGTTAATGCCTAAAGAAACTTCTTCTCCTGAAAAAATTAGAAGCTATAAAGAGGATGTAAGTAAATGAGTCTACAGGAAAAATGGGAAAAAGCTATCCGGGAAACAAAGATCTTGAGGCCTCGCTTACGCAGTTTACTAGCTTTTGAAAATACCGAACTACCTTATACGTGTTTAACCAAATCAGTAGTTAATGTGGGAGATACTGTAGTGCGAAAAGGCAAAGTGGTAGTCCACAAACCTATGATAATTCTGCCCCGGGATCTTCCTCAATTTGAAGGTTTTGAGTTCGAAAGGGACTTTGATGGGGTAGATGAAGACGAAATTGGGAAATTCCTGCTCATGCGCGGAGTCTCCTTTCCTACGCTAAAATACAACAATCAAACGCATACTGTCGATCTATTTGAAGGTGCATTGGAAAAAGCGATCGGTTACTTTTCCAGAGAGTTAGAAAGAAAAGAGGACGTTTATTCAGGACTGATTACCGGTCCGGAAGATAGCTGGCAATTTTCGCTCTTGATCTACGTGGGCACTTTAGCCATCAGGTCAGTTCCTCATGATATAGAAAGACTTCTGGATTATCTAAAGAAACATGGACATTGGTGAGGAGCGTATTTACTCAAAATGAAAGTAAAATTACCCTATGGAAAAGAAAGCTTGATGTTGGATCTGCCCGATGAGCAGATACAGATTATTGAACCAAAGAAATTGGAAGAAATCTCAGCTAATGTGGAAATTCTGGAAAATGCATTGGAAAAACCTTTGGCTGGTTCAAAATTGGAGGATATGGTTAGAAATAAAAAAGTGTGTGCTCTGGTGGAGGATAGCACTAGGGGCCAGCCTCATTGGCACCAGATCGAGGCCAGTGCAAAACGGCTAAGGGAAGCAAAGCATATTCAATACATAATTACTACTGGCTCTCATGATCCAGAAGTTAAGGGAAATCTTGAGATTGCGAGAACTATTGAAGAAATCGCAAAAAGATACCGTCTTAACCATACCGTTTTGATTCATGACTGTGAAAGACCCACGGTAAAGGTAGGTACAACCAGCC
Source organism: Candidatus Aerophobota bacterium (assembly GCA_030616535.1). Taxonomy (GTDB): domain Bacteria; phylum Aerophobota; class Aerophobia; order Aerophobales; family AE-B3A; genus AE-B3B. Next base: position 6,593 of record JAUWXE010000007.1, on the reverse strand, counting down.
GAGGGACAAAAGTTGAAGTCGACCCGGAGCTCTTAAAAGTAGAAGTCTTTTTTGTTACCAGTAACATGAAGAATCACTATTTTGCTGGCTATTGTAATGCTATCAAAAACTTTCTTCCCGGATGTTGCTCCTTTGAAACAATAGAAACCAATCACAGACTTGCCTTAGAAATGGAGGCATCTTTTGGCAGGCATCCCTGGCATTATGACCCTGAACGGCGTTCCAATCCAGTTGCTGAAGATATGCAGGAGGCTATGGATCTTATCAGCCATGGTAGGAAAGTGTACACCCTGGCTACTATAGGTAGCAAGCGACTTATCTGGGCTGCAGCAGGTGACGTTGAAACTATTACCAGGGAAGGCATTAAAGTGGTAGACCAAACAACTAGCTTTTATCTAAAACCCAGCAAATATTCTATTGTCTCCCCGGGTGGTTATCCTAACGATGAAACTCTCTACACCGCTCAGAGGGGACTTGATCTAGTAAATAGTGCTATTCTTGACAAAGGAGAGATTCTGTGGTTAGCTGCCTGCGACGGTGGACACCAGGGTCTGGCCCCTAGTGAAAAGGCCAAAAGATTCTTTTATGACTCCCTAACTCTGACCAAATCCAAAAGTGAGCTTGCTCCTGAAATCAAGAAGAACTACCGATTGTTCAAGCAGAAGGCTTATAAAATGGCAAGAATCATGGGGCGAGTAAATAGAATCTGGCTATATTCCAAGCTTGATGAAAGAACAGTTCAGGCAGCTCATTTAAACCCTACCAAAAATCCACAGAAAATCATCGACCGATGGATTAGAGCTGACCCCCGGGAGACGATCTTAGTGTTTAAAGATGCCAATAAGCTAGCTATTTACAGCGCTCACCCAACCAAAGAAAGAAAAAAAGAAGCTGGAGTTTCAAAATCCTTGTTTCCCGGTGTAGCGGCTGACCTTCAGACTGATGGCAACCTACTCTAGAGGAGGAAGATATGAGTGAAGATATTGGCCCCGCTATGGAAGGATGGGAATACCGGCCAGGTAAGATCACTGCAAGAAAAATAAAGGGAAGGAATGGAAAGGATAAAATTCAAATGAGGATAGAACTTGGTCTTCTCCAGATGGAAGCAGAGGGTAGACCCGATGGAAAAAGGCCTTATAGGAAAGAGTCCTTACTAGATTATTATCTATTACAATTAGAACAATATAAAGCCAGCCATGGCACCACCCGGGGATTTGAATTGAGCAAGAGTGATTGTGAAAGCCTACATGAGGAAGCTGTCCAATATTACCATCGCTACCTCAGTCTGTTTTCGTTAAAAGATTATCGAGGAGTGATAAGAGATACCGAGCGGAACCTCAGAGCACACCAGTTGGTTTTAAGATATGGTGCGGATGAGCGATATAAAACTACTTTTGCCCGCTACATACCCTATATAATAATGATGAATACCAAAGCAAAAGCATTGATCAGTTTAGAAAAAAAAGATTATCAGAGAGCCTTAAAACAAACAAAACTGGGAATGGAAAGAATTGATGACTTTTTCCAGAGTTTGGATCAGCCAGAATTATCCAAAGAAAGTGAGGAAATAGAATCACTGAGAGAACTAGCACGAGAAATCAGAAAGAAGAAACCGCTTACGCACTCGGAAAAATTGAACATAGAGTTAGAAGAAGCTGTCGGAAGGGAAGATTTTGAAGAGGCAGCTCGACTCCGGGATAAAATAAAAGAGCTGCAGGGTAAACCCCGTTAGATGTTTACTATCTAACGGGGTAAAAAATTAAAGCCATCTTGCCAATAGAGCATACCTTGAGAATATCTCGGGACTCTCCCCCCTCGATACGCGTATAAATCTCCTGAATACTAATTCTTTCCTAGTGCTATCAAGCCTCGGAATCTTTTGAAGGTTCCAAGACAAGTCCACCCCGACGATTTATGGCCTGAGCGGCGAAATGCTTTAAACTTAGAAGGACATTAGAAAAGGTGAGTCTCATGGGCTGGGTAACTATGTGGACTCTTTTTTTTCTAATTGCACCAATGACAGCCTCGGGGGTCTTTTCTGCATCAATGAGAGAGTAGGTCAAACCTATTTGACGAAGAAGATGGGCGTCAGAAACCCCTATCAGAGGAAGATTAAACTCTCTTGCTTTTCTTTCAGCTTTTTTGTTGTAATTAACTCTGGGGAAGTAGAAATGAGTGTATTCTATAGCATCGAAGGTATCGAGGTACTCTTCCAACTTCGACTTTAGTGCCTGAAACATGGGAAAGTATGGATGGGGAGCTACCACTAAGCTATCCTCATTTTTTTGATCCCTTAGGTCCTGCAGGCTTTGAATCTTTTGGGGAGCATTATCGGTGGTATTCAGCAGTACGATGTGCTTTCCCTGTACAGAAAGCTCAATCCCGGGAATCAAAAGAATCCCTTTGCTGACAGCGTAGTCTCTCAAATAATCATTATAGGTGTAAGAATTGTGGTTGGTAATGGCGAGGACATCAAAGCCCATCTGAGATGCATGATCAATCAATTGCCTGGCCGAATATCTGACTTTATCTTTGGGGTCCTCGCTGGTATGTAGGTGTAGATCAGCTTTTAATCTTCTATGAGTCATCATTTCTTATTTCCAAAAGAAAAAGGGGGAAAAGGGGACGTGATTATTTTTTGACAAGAAGAAATAATTGTGAGAAGAGAGAACTAAAAAAATAATCACGTCCCCTTTTTCTTGTCTATTATCCTTGTCTCTGTCGAATACGATAAAGTCATTTGTAATCTCTGAGTAGCCGGCTTCAAACTAATAAAGTCTCTTTTTCCTCTAAAATTATCTTCTTTCAATTTCTTTTCTATCCAGGTTAACCTTACGAGTTCTCTCTCCGGTCTTTTAAGAATTGGGAATTCCAAAGTTTACCAGATTTTTAGGGGGGGTCAACCAGCACGCACCCCCCCTTGACAATTTATTTTTTTGTGCTATTATTTAACCAAGTTAAATAATTAAGCAGGGAAAGATGGAACGTTATCTCCTGGAGTTAGAAAGACTGATGGATCTTTTCAGCCGGTTAATTAATATGACTACTCTGGAGACATTGAGGTATTTAAGGGAGTACCGTCTCACTGCACCTCAGTTGAGGGGTTTGAGATTTCTTAAACAGCATGAGGATTGTCTGGTAGGAGATTTAGCCAATGGCCTGGCCATAAGTTACCCAGCGGCCAGTAAACTGATAAACAGGCTTATTGATAGAGGGCTGACTCAGCGAAGGGACGATGAAGCTGATCGAAGAAACACCCGACTAAGAGTTACCCTTAAAGGAGTAAGGGTGCTGGAAACTATAGAAGAAAAAAGACGAACAGAAATAGCTCAGATCTTCGTGAGACTAGAGGAGGATGAGCAAAGATTTCTAACTCAGGGATTAACAAGGTTCCTTGAGGCTGCCCTATCAGATGAAGCAATCATTAACAAGGTATGTTTACATTGTGGAACCGAGCACTTTGATGATTGTTTAATCAATAAATTAAATCTGACTAGAGCTAGTGGCAAATGGGAAAGATTCTGGAGAAATCACGAAAGAAAATTTTCTTGGGAGAAAATGTTCCCTGAGGATTAGGAGCTAATGAATAGAGTGAGAGAATGGGGCAAGGTAGCCGCAACCTTTAGGTTGCGCTTGTTTGCGCAGGTTCTGAGCCTTGCGACTACCAGATTACAAATGGGCAAGCGAGAGAGAAAAACGTAAAGACTTAAAAGGAGGCTGATTATGTTTAATAGATTTACTGACCAAGCAAAACGAGCCATCTCGTTGGCTCAAGAAGAAGCCAATAGATTAAACCATGGTTATTTTGGAACCGAACATATCCTTTTAGGATTGATCGGGGAAAATGAAGGAATAGCTGCTAATGCCTTAAAGAGCTCCGGAATAGATCTGGCCCGAGTCCGCCAGGAAGTGGAAAAAGCAGTAGGGAGAGGTCAGAAAACTTCATTCCTGGGACAGATTCCCTTTACTCTCCGGGCCAATAGAGCCTTACAGTTAGCCGCAGAAGAGGTAAGACAATTGGGACACGACTATCTAGGGACCGAACATCTTCTCTTAGGATTGATCAAAGACAAGGAGAGTCTAGCCGTCCAAATTCTTGTCAGTTTAGGGGTAGATCTGGAGCAGCTAAGGCAGGAGGTAATTAATCTGGTAGGAGAGCTGCCGTCTTCAGCAGCCAAGGTAGCAGGATCCAGCAGAACTCCGGCTCTGGATCGATTCGGTCGTGATCTAACCCGGCTAGCTAAAGAAGGAAAGCTGGATCCGGTCATTGGTAGAGAAAAAGAGATTGAGCGGGTAATGCAGATTCTCTGCCGGCGCACCAAAAACAATCCGGTCCTCATCGGCGAAGCGGGGGTAGGTAAGACAGCCGTGGTCGAGGGTCTGGCACAAAAAATAGTGAAAGGTTCTGTTCCTGAGGTTCTTTTAGACAAACGGGTGGTGAATATTGAACTGGGAGGAATGGTAGCCGGGACCAAATATCGAGGAGAGTTCGAGAAGAGGCTGGAGGTGGTGTTAAACGAAATCAGGAAGGCCAAGAACATCATCCTCTTTGTGGATGAGGTACATACCCTGGTAGGAGCGGGAGCAGCGGAGGGAGCCATAGATGCCTCAAATATGCTCAAGCCTTCTCTGGCCAGAGGAGAATTTCAGTGTATTGGGGCAACCACTCTGAATGAGTACCGTAAATACGTGGAAAAAGATGATGCACTGGAGAGGAGATTTCAGACAGTAGTGGTGGGTGAGCCTACGGTTGAGCAAACCATTGAGATTCTTAAAGGCCTGAGACCCAAATATGAGGAATTTCACCGCGTAAAGATAACCGATGAGACTCTGGTAGCAGCAGCTAATCACTCTCATCGTTACATTCAGGGAAGATTCCTTCCTGATAAGGCCATTGACGTAGTAGACGAAGCCGCGGCAAGGGTAAGAATGCAGAGTGGTGAGTCGGGCCAGCTTAGGAAAATAGAAATGAGACTGCAGGAGATCGAACGTGAAAAACAGTTAGCGGTGAAGAAACAGGAATTTGAAAGAGCAGCAAGGCTTCGGGATGAGGAAAAAAATCTACGGGAGGCTCTTTCTCAGAAAAAAGCTCAGCTTCAAAAAGGAAAAGATGAAAAGGCGGAAAGCCTTAAGGTTACCCCCAAGGATGTGGCTCACATCATTGCCAGTTGGACCAATATTCCTGTCAAGGATCTCACCGAGGATGAATCGACAAAGCTTCTTAGCATGGAAGAGAGTCTCCATCAACAAATGGTTGGCCAGAATGAAGCGATCCGCGCGCTCTCTCAGTCTATCCGTCGAGCGCGAGCAGGAGTGAAGAATATCAAAAGACCTCTGGGGGTCTTTATCTTCATAGGTCCTACTGGAGTAGGCAAAACCTACCTGGCCCGTAATTTAGCCCAGTTCCTCTTTGGAGATGAGGATGCCTTGATCAGGCTGGATATGTCTGAATATATGGAGAGGTTCAACGTCTCTCGGCTTATTGGTGCTCCTCCGGGCTATGTAGGATACCAGGAAGGAGGGGAGCTCACCGAGAAGATCAGACGTCGCCCATATTCAGTAATTTTGCTGGACGAAATTGAAAAAGCTCACCCAGATGTATTCAATATCCTCCTTCAAGTCATGGAAGATGGCAGGCTCTCGGACAATTTAGGACACGCAGTAGACTTCAGAAATACCGTTTTGATTATGACCTCTAATTTGGGAACCGAACAGATCACTACCGAAGGGAGTCTTGGATTCCAGGCCCAAGATAAGGGAACTTTATCCCACGAGGAAATCAAAGGTAAAGTGATGTCTGAACTGAAGAGAAACTTCCGTCCTGAATTTCTGAACCGGGTGGATGAGGTAATTGTCTTTCACTCCTTGACGAAAAAAGAGATCAAGAAAATCGTAGATTTGATGCTCAATGAGGTTAAGGAGCTTCTTAAGGAAAAGGAGATCAAGCTGGAGGTCACCGAGGAGGCAAAGGATCTAATCACCAAGGAGGGGTACGATCCTGATTTTGGAGCTCGACCCTTGAGGAGAGCCATCCAGAGGTTGGTTGAGAATCCTCTATCCGAGAAGATTCTGGAAGGGAAATTCAAGCAAGGAGACACTGTCGCCGTGGAAATAGAAGAAGAAAATATTGTCCTCAAGAAAAAAGAGGAGTTTGCGGGAGCACTGAATAAATAAGAGATTTAAAACCAAAGGCCCTCCAGGGCTGTCTTCTGAGAGAATCAAGCCCAGGAGGGCCAACTTAATTTGCTCTTCCTTACCCTACCCATTAACAAAAAGATTGCAAAAATAGTACATCCTTTCCTTTATATCAAAAATCTCCGTTTTTTCGAAAGTTCTCTAAAAGAGTCATGGTCACTTTCAATTTTTCAAGTTCAATGACCCACTTGACGCCTAGAAATTTTTGATTATAATAAGATTATGCTCAATTATTGAGAAAATACTCAAAGTGGAAGAGCCTCAGTATGAAGCTCACTGGCCCGATGACAGACCTAATAACGAGAATAGCCTGGTTGTACTATAAGGAAGGATTGAAGGAGAGCCGTATTGCTACCATGTTGGGGCTATCGCGTAGCAAGGTAGGTCGTCTGCTTCAG
>JAUWXE010000068.1 GCA_030616535.1 Candidatus Aerophobota bacterium | reverse complement strand
CGCGCCTGGCAGGACTCGAACCCGCGACACGCGGTTTAGGAAACCGCTGCTCTATCCTCCTGAGCTACAGGCGCATGAGAGGGATGATTATTCTAATAGTCAAGCAGGTAGGCCTCTTTTCCTCAAAATTGAATGAATTCCAACAGAAATAACTATGACCAAACCATAAATAAACTGGGTCCAGAATCCTGTAAGTCCGATGCTGATAATTCCGGTCTCTAGAGATCCTATGATCATACATCCAACAAAGGTTCCAAAAATAGTCCCCATCCCTCCAAGGTCATAATTTCCAGCTTTACCTTTAGCAACAAAAATCTTGACTTACTAGCCCTTCACTAAGTGATAAATATTATATACTACCTCTTTAGGGTTGTCAAACCAGGAACTCAAAAGATTTTCGAGCGCAGGGTTCTATTAACTACGGCTGGTTGAGGAATTGGAGAATTAAACGGGAACATTGCTCGGGCTTCTGAAGGTGAAGATTATGAATACCGCCTTTAACAGTGATGATCTCAAGCTTCTTTACCGTTTTTTTGAGAACTTGTAAGGTTGGTTTGAGATATGGTTTAAAGTCAGATTTTTCCCCCATTAAAAATAAGATTGGCGATTTTATCTGGGTATCCTCATATTTCACCTTAAGTTCATTTTGATCTAATTTAGCAAGGTTATGCCAGAAAATTCGAGTGGCATTGGCATTGTTCCAATGAATTATTTGGGTTATTTTTTTCTGATCCTTCCTACTCATCTGGCTATAGCTTTCTCCCATAACTAATCTGGTCATGGCCTCATCTAAAAGACCTGTCCGCAAAAGGCCAATCCATAAATCACCAACCACCGGCTTTCCCCGAAGGGATAAAAGGAATCGGTGGTCTTTTACGAATTCCTGGGCGTCAAGAAAACCCTCGATAACAATGACTTTATTGGTGAGGTTCGGATATTTCTTGGCAAATTGAAAGGCGATGGCACCTCCATAGCAAACACCTATAAAATCAGCTTTTTCAATTTCTAACCTCTCCATAAACTTTTTAATAAGATCTGCCTGCTCGCTAAGGCTGTAGTTAAACCTGAAGGAAGGTTTATCTGAGTCGCCATTACCTAAAGATTCAATGGCTAAGATCCGGCGATATCTTGAAAGGGAAGCTACCAGAGAATTCCAGACTCTATAGGTTGCCACCGATCCGCTAATCAAAATAAGGGGCCTGCCACTTCCAGATTCTACATAGTGCAGATTATGGCCATCAACCACTACAAATCTATCTCTCCCAAATTTGGCAGTTTGAGCAACTCTATGAACATCATTTTTATAAAAGAAATATCTAGGTCTGCCAAAACTCAAGCCAAAGTAATGGATAATGTGACCATTTGTTTCCAGCTCCGCTGCATAATCAAAATCGAGGATTGGGGAAAGTCCCACTGTGACTCCCAAGGTAAGATGATCAACCCTATAGCCAACTCTCAAGGCCGACCGATTTAAAACCCTGTGTTCAAAGCCGAGGTGAAACTCAAGATCGTTCCTTCGGAGAACCCCACCCAAAGCAAGCAGATTCCTACCCTTTCCCCATCTCGCCGTTAGGGAAACAATCCCGTGGTTCTGCGTTTTTTTATCAGCCTGCACAAGGCCCTTCTGGTAGACACTGATATCAAGCCAGGGGCGAGGAGAAATCAGAATTCCCGCGTTTATGCGGCTGCCCCTTATTTTTTTATCAAAATCAGAGCTCAGACCCCAGCCAAACCAGGGCAGAGGTCTAAATCCATAGCCAATTTTGTAATGAGTCCGATCTTCCTTTCTAAATCGGCTAATTCCCAGGGGACCTATATTTAAAGTAGGGGTGAGATTTGGTGAGGAATCCGACGTTTTATATCCTTCTACGGACAACATAACACTTTCGAGCCATCCCAGTCCTGCTGGATTGAAGAAAAGAACAGAGGGATCGTGCACCGGAAGAGGAAGAATCCCTCCCATTCCGAGGGCTCGGACACTTAGGAGCTTCTCATCTGAAAGATTCTGGGCTAAGACAGAGCCATTCCAGCCCCCAAAAATCAACCCTAAGATTACCAAACCAAGGCCAAATATGAATTTAGCATCCAAATCTCTCATTAGCTAATTCAACGATTCTGCGGGCAAGGTTCAATGCGGCCTTGGGCTTGACCAGCTCCCTTTTCCTGATTTGCCAGTTTTCGAAATCAAAGGACCCATCAAGAAAGCTCTGGATTAAGCTAATCATCTCCTTTTCTCTTTGCAGGTTGAAGGCAATCTTCTTTTTGAGAAGGAACTCTTGATTTCTTCTCTCCTGCCCGGCTAAGCAATCCTGAATCCCCAGGGGAAGATCTTTAACCAGGGCTTCGGCAATGGTAAGTCCCCCTGGTTTTGAGATAAGTAAATCTGATATTTCCATTAACTCATTGATTTTCCTGGTATAGCCCAAAATCTTGATAGGAATACTAAGTTCTGATTCAATTTCCTGAAGCTCTTTCTTCAGCCCATCATTGGTTCCGGTTACTATCAAAAGCTGAATAGGTAGACCTAATCCATTTAAGGCATCTACGGTCCGACGAAAAGGCCCCATTCCCTGACCCCCTCCCATCAAAAGAATAGTAAAAAGGTCATGTCTTATTTGCCATTTATCTTTTAATCCCTCTTTATCAGTATCCTCAGAAAAAATAGGCGAGACAGGAATTCCACAGATTTGAACTTTATCCTGGGAAATTCCTTTCTTTCTCAGGCTTTCTTTCATCCCCTCATGAGCAAGGAAATAGAGATCAACATTGTTATAAGTCCAGTAAGGATGAAGAGAATAATCAGTAGGAACCGCTACTAACAAATAATCTAATTTTCTTCGTCTTTTTATAGTAGAACAGAGTGCAAGGGGTAGTCCATGGGTACATATGACCACCTGAGGATTAAAAGGGACAATGACCTCCTTATAAAGTCGGAAGGAATTTAGCAGGCAAGAAAACTCTCTCAAAGCGTAAGTTAGCCAATAAATTAGATCACTGTCCCAGAGAAAACCCCAGAACCGGGGGGTTACTTTTATAGCAGTGTAATAGAGATCATCTAATATTTTCCTGACCAGGGGATTTCCGTATTTAAAAAGATCTTCTTCTCTGACTTTTATTTGAGGATATAACCTCTCTAAGGCCTGCTCAATAGCTTCGGCAGCACGGTGGTGACCCGACACTCTCGAGACATATAGAAGAAGGATTTCCATGGTTTGATTTAGATCTCAGTGCTTCGGGTCCTGAAAGGAGTCCATTTTCTTCCCCTAGCCTGGAGATCTATCTGGCCATTTCTCTATCATAAGATTTAGCCCCTCTAAAGTTAGCACAGGATCAACCTCATCGATCTCGGCACACTCCTCTCCTAATAAGATCCCCATCCCACCCGTGGCTATGACTTTTACCTCTTTTCCCAGCTCCCTTTTTATTCCCCTAATGATCTCTCTTACCCCACCAAGCCACCCATAAAATAACCCTGCCCCTAAACCATCTTTGGTATTTTTGCCAATTACGGAGGCTGGTTTTTTAAACTCCACCGGGAATAAAGCTTCCGCCTTCTCGGCCAGACTCTCCATGGCAGTCCTTACCCCCGGAGCTATGACTCCCCCCAGATATTCTCCTTTTTCCGAAATCACATCAAAGGTAGTAGCGGTTCCAAAATCTATCACAATGGCCGGAAGTTCATACAATTCTGCCGCAGCAACTACATTGGCTATTCTATCCGCTCCTACCTCTCCAGGATTATCACACAAAAGAGGTATTCCTACTTTCTCTGCCTCTACTTCAAAAGCAGATACTCTAAAATACTTCTCTATTGCCTTCTTTAAAGGAGAAACCACTGAAGAGACCACAGAAGAGATCATTGCTTTACTTATCTTAATTTCTCTACCAGACTCTGCTATCCAACTGGAAAGTAAGATCCCCCATTCATCAAGCTCCTTTCTGGGTCGGGTAGCAAACTCTCCACTGAGCACTAGATCCCTTTTTTCAAAAATTCCCGCCTTGACTACCGTATTACCTACATCAATAACCAGGTTCATATCTTTTGGGGCCTTTCCTTGATATGTCCTTCCTCAGGGACAATCCTTTTGTGCATTCCACTCTCTAAACGCAGTATCAATCCACCATCTTCATCTAAATCCTGTGCTAGACCTCGAAACTTTCCCTCAGTAGTTACAACCTCCACCTGCCGGCCCAGTAAAGAGGAAAATAAGCGAGCTTTTTCCAAAAGCAGCCGAACATTGACTTGAGAGGAAAAATATAGATTTTCTAGCTCTTCTAACGCACACTCCAGGAACCTTTTTTTTGAGGTTGAGCGTCCGGTTTCCTTGACCAATGAAGTTGCTATAAAAGAGAAAGGTGAAGGAAATTCCCGAATATTCAGATTAACTCCTATGCCCATGACGGCAAAGTTCACCCGGGCCCTTTCAGCTCTCACTTTAACTAACACCCCTGCCACCTTTTTGTCCCTTATCACCACATCGTTAGGCCATCGAATCCTCACCTTAAGCGAAGGAAATAGTCTATCTATACTCAGAGCAATTCCCACGGCTCCCAGGATGCTTAACCGAGGAACTTCGGAAAAAACCATGCGAGGACGCAAAACAAGAGAAAACCATAATCCTCCCTGGGGAGAATACCAATAACGATCCCCCCTTCCTTCTCCCTGAGTTTGCTCATCAGCCACCACCACCGTCCCCTCCTCTGCTCCCTTTCTGGCAAGCAAATAGGCAATTTTATTGGTGGACTCTAAGGAGAAGTAATGATGGATTTCTTTACCAAACACTGATCACTAATTCCTGATAGCTGTTTTATCAAATACCTCTGGAGTTACATAATCTCCGTATTTTGCTCTGGCAGCTTCTAATCTCCGTTTCTGTTGTTCAAGAGTCTCAAATAAAACCTTGGGAGTATCGGGAACCGCTGTTTGGTAGATTTCGACAATCCTTTCGATTTTGGCAAGATTCTCTGGAATTCTTAAGGTAAACTGCTCCACATAGTCTTTTTCAGCGTAATCTTTATTAATAACTTCTCTAAATAATCTTTTAAGGTCCTTATATTTCGGGATATAACCGGTTGGGGTTTTAATTGCATCTACATCCCCGTTAACACGTAGCTCCATCCATTTAATCCAGACATATTTATCATTCATCGCATTCATATATTTGCCTTGTCTGTCTTTCAAGAAGTAGTTGACAGAGAAGATAGAGGGTGGCTTATCTATAGCATTGCCGAATTCAAGACTGTTATGGACATATTTACCAACAGTAATTGACAAAAAATCTAGATTGGACATAGGATTGAACTTTCTTACACCTTCTTTTCCTAGAGTTGCTGCGGTGGTTTCTGACTCTAATGTTGCACCCATGGTCAATATTCCGTGGCTCCAGTCAAAAGCCTGTTCCACAGGTACCAAGGTGTCGGAATCTCTACCCCCGTAAATTATCCCACCTACTACCACTCCTTGAGGATCATCTAACTTCGGATCACAATTTTTTAACCCCCTTAAACAGACGGTATATCTTGCATTCCTGTGGGACGGAGTTATCTCGATACCTCTTGAATCTTTTTTCCCTCCAGTCCACTTTCCAGAATGATTAATTCCCTTTTTGGGGACATCCCCATCTTTTCCAAGCCAGTATGGAATCCTATCGTCAGTTACTAGGACATTAGAGAAAATTACTTCTCCGGGAGAATTGAGAGCTTCCCAGATTAAGGGTTCATCTTTTGAATTAACACCCCTGATAATTCCAAATATTCCCCATTCAGCATTTACGGCACGGAGCTTTCCATTTTTCTTCCTCAAAAATGCTATATCATCACCGACAATGGTCTCCCCTTTTAACATGGAAGTTGCAGTTTTACCACATAAACTTGGGAAAGCGCCTGTGAAGTAGCTCACCCGTCCGCCTGGACCGTGAACCCCGAGAATGAACATATGCTCAGTCAGCCACCCTTCCTGTGAAGCCTTGCCGATAGCCAACCGCATAGCAAGTTTTTTAAGTCCGATAGTATTTCCGCCGTACTGGGTATTGGTGCTGAAAACTGTATTGTCTTTTATATCTATGTATATCCTGCGTTTGTCAATATTTTTACTCACTCCAT
>JAUWXE010000109.1 GCA_030616535.1 Candidatus Aerophobota bacterium | reverse complement strand
TTGCCCGGGCCATCAGGTACTCATTGAGAAAAAGCCGCATTAAGGCCAGGGATGCGGTTTCCTCTCTGGGTGGTTCCTCCATCATTATCCAGTATTTCAAATTTCCTCCCTTTTCGGAAAAAGAGCTGGAGAGTGCGGTCAAGCTGGAAGCTCAACGGGTGATGGGTGGTAAGCTCGATGGAATGGAGACAGACTTCCAGATCCTACCGCAGAATCAAAAGGGAGCTGAAGGACAGGAGATTCTGTTTGTCGCGGTGCCCAAAGGGATGATCCGCCAGCGCATGGAAACCCTTCAACAGGCGGGTTTGAATCCCATAGCCATCGATATTGACTGTCTGGCCTTGTCTAACTGTTTCTTGAGACTTGGTAATCTAGCTTCTGAGGAGTGTGTGATGGTCTTGAACCTGGGGGCGAGATTAATCAATCTGGGGATTTTAGGCAAAGATAATCTGCACTTCGTCAGAGATATTAGTCTGGAGTCGGGGACTTCTCTGGACTTCAAGGACATGAGCATGGTGAACAGAGTAGTTGAGGAGATCCGCCGATCCATCCATTATTACGAAGAGAGAGCTCGGGGACCTAAGGTGGTCAGAATTTTCTTAACCGGAGGAGGTACCGCGGCTTCAGAGGCTAGTGATTTATTTTCGAAAGCTCTGGAGATACCTGTGGAAAAGTGGAATCCGTTAAAAGGTCTGGAATTTGACACCGGCAAACTGGGTCACGAGTTTAAGGAAAGCCAGGGCTATCTTCTGGCTATCGCTATTGGATTGGGCTTGAGGGAGAAATAAAAATGAAAATCCAGCTAAATCTGATTCGAGGCAGGGTAAGTCCCTTTAGACTGAAAAGCTTGAGGAGGATTCTCTTCGCTGTCTTACTTCTGGTTTTTCTCCTCTTGATTATGGGGATGGGGTATATTTACATAGGCGGCTATTATGACATTAAAGACTACCAGAACCGACTAGCTTTGGTTTTGAGACAATATGACGCATTAAATCCGGAGGTCTTCCGGATAGTGAAATACAGAGAAGAGTGGGATTCTTTGCACCGCAAGATATTCTTAACCAGTGAGCTCAGGGGAAAGCAAATCTGGTGGACGCCAAGGCTCCAGGCTTTCAGTGAGCTCATACCGGAAAATATCTGGATAAGCAGCATATCGGTGCAAAAATCGGGTCCGGGTATGACTCTAAGCCTGCAAGGCTTTGCCGTGCCCGGTGACAATCGGGGGTTTCGTTCCATAGAAAACTTCGCTCATCAACTCAAGGAAAATCCAGCCTTCAGCAAAATCATGAAGGAAATCAATTTGACCACTGCCAGCCGGACCGAAAAGGAAAAACTTTCCGCCATGAGTTTTCGGCTTTCCTGCCGATTGGCGGCCGAGGAAAGTTTATGAACCTCAGGCTATTGGATAAAAAAATCGGGGTCCTCATCCTGGTGGGAGTAGCCACCTTAAGTTTACTCTATTTTTTGGTAATCAAGCCCCAACAGGCCGAGCTCAGAAGAATAAAAGTGGAACTGCAGGAAAAAGAGGCCCTTTATGCTAAACTGGGGGCTCTTTCCCGCTTAATTGATGAGCTGCGGGAAAAGAAGGTTGACATAGGTGAGACCATGGAACGTTTTCTCAAAGCCAGAGAAAAAGGAGAAATGGGTTTAGTGGTTCCGGAGAGCTTAATGGAAATCTTCCGGGAGAGTAAGGTCAAGGTGATTTCCATCAGTCCGGTTCCTGAGAGAGCTGAAGGGGATTTGCTGATATCTTCCTGGAATATCAGCATTGTGGCCAGCTATAATCAAGTGGGCCATTTTATCAGCAGTCTCGAAAGATCAGATGATTTTAGCCGCGTAGACCGTCTAACCATTTCCCCAGGAGGAAGCCCGTCAGAATACCGGGTTCAACTGGTCATCTCCAGAATCAGCTTATTAAAGAAGGAGCCGGAGAAGAAATGAAAGGACGCACGGGAGTCATAATTTTGGTGGTCCTGGTGATAGTCCTGGTGGGACTGGGACTGTGGGTGCTGGGAATTGTTCCTATGAAAAAGACGGTGAAAGAGCTTGTAGAAAAACCGGTCAAGGTGGAGGTGAGTCCTGAGGAGCTAAGGAAAAAAGCCCAAGAGACTGCTCTTTCTCTCTCTAATTGGTTGGAAAAAAAAGAGAAGCTGGATAAGATGCTGGTCTATCACAAAGGTCGACGGGATCCTTTTGTGATTCCGGTCAAAACGAAAGAAAAGAGCCTGCCGGTTCAGCCTCCCAAATTAGTGCTAAAGGGAATTGCCTGGGATAAAACTGAGCCCCTGGCTTTGATCAATGGCCAGGTGGTTAAAGAGGGCAATACAATTGGGGGAGCTAGAATATTGAAGATAGACTTTGACCGGGTAGTCGTCCGGTATCGCTCTAGGAAATTTGTCTTTAAGCTGATAGAATGAGAGGGGAAGAGAGAGCGAGGGGAAAGAAGGAAGCGTTCGCATTTTTAGAAATTACAATATTAATAAGGAGGGTAAAATGAAGGTGGTCATAAGTGTTGAAAGGTCCCAATTACGGGGGGTGTTGCAGGAGTTAGGGGGGAGTTTTTCTGACATGGAGATCGTAATCAATATTAAGGAAGAGGAATCTAAGGAAAAACGTCCAAACTATGAGAGTCTCACTAC
Organism: Candidatus Aerophobota bacterium; assembly: GCA_030616535.1. Lineage (GTDB taxonomy): Bacteria > Aerophobota > Aerophobia > Aerophobales > AE-B3A > AE-B3B. The sequence goes on along the minus strand of JAUWXE010000109.1, from coordinate 714 downwards.
AGAGGATCTTGAGCGGATACAAGAGAAGCAAAAGGAGACGGAGAAAAAGGAAGAATATTCAACTTAAAAAAGCTCCCAGCGTTGAGTGGTCAGCTCGTCGCTGGGAGGTGGTACTCAAATCAAAACTTTAATAGCAATATCGTATGAAACTTGGAAGGGGTCTCAATCTTTATTGATGAGCTTTTCCTCGGGGGAGAGTTGTTCTTCACAATAGTTGGGTAGGAGTAAACTCTATCGCTCTCGTCGCTTCTCTGCTGTTGCCTTTGGGTTTGATAGGACTGTACGCTAACTTTAAAAGGCAAGATGCGCTGCTGGCTTTCATCCGAAAATGCCTGTTATTCTCTAGAAGGTCTTTACTACAGGATTTAGCTTAACAGAAGAGAATTATTAGTCAACCTTCACTTACAAAAATCTCTCTAAGTGTTTATAATTTTGTATCACAGAAACCTACTCCTTAAAATCTTACCTTTTACTACCCACCTGTAAACCAGGATCACCGAAATCCGGTGGGGCTCTTTTTGACACAAGCCACTTTTCCGCTAAGATAGGAGAGGCTCCCATTCAAGTGAAGATGCTATTTGATTTTGCTAGGAGGCCGCTGAGAAACCCCTTTGAAATATGACTGATGCCAAGGCGAGACTTAATTTTTCCAGCGAAAATGGTAGACTTGACTCATAATTTCACCGTTTTGCTAAGATGCATCTTGATAAGTTA
>JAUWXE010000072.1 GCA_030616535.1 Candidatus Aerophobota bacterium | reverse complement strand
GTAAAACACACGAGAAGTGTCTTAAGCGCAGCAACTTGATAAAGCAGATATTCCTTACTGCAGCAGATTCTATCGGAGCAAGAGCAGATGTCACAATGGAACTCCTCATAAGATGTTACCGTATTTCAGAAGATGCAGAAGCTGTTACAATTGCGAAAAAAGCTATCAGCAGTGTAGGACTACATCCAAAGGTAAAGGTTATATGTGGTGGGACAGACGCTGCTCATTATAACGAAAAAGGTATCCAGACCGTAGTCATAGGGATGGGTGTTCAATCGGAACATACAAAGGAAGAAAAGATAGCAATAGCAGACATGATAAAAGGCGTAGAGATTATTCAAAAGATCCTCAAGGACTTATGTGAGAAAGGTTAATTATTAACAGCTTTTATAGCAAAAAGTAAAGCTATCAAACTTCTCTCTTAAAGTGAGGTGAAAGATCGATGCCTATAGATTTTGATGCGCCCCTTTTTAAAACTATGTATAGAAGGAGAACCAGGAGATTTCCTCAAGGGGGGAAATTGCTCTCACGACGTGCTGGCCTCAACTACAATTCTAAAGAACAACCGGTCCCGCTCAATGAGCAGGAAACAGCAATTTTATGTTTCGCTACCTCAGGGATAACTGGAGTTACCGTGGAGGAGATTAGGCATCTTCTGGGACATTTGACAGTGATAGGGAGAACTGCAGCAAGTCCCTGTGCTTCCCTTACTTTACACCTGTTCTTTAGCAATGATGAGGGTGTATTTTACTACAAAACAGATTCCACAGATGAGATCATTCCAAAAAGGCGAGTTAGGATCAGGACTCTTGAAGATAGAAAGGAAATACTTGAGGATTATAAAAAGAATACCATAAAGCTAAAAGGGCGATCTCCTTTTTTTTGAATACCATTCCCCAGCCCCATCGGTGTCAACTACATAAGTGGGTGAGAATTCATTACTACTCCGCCGGCATTTCAGTTCAAAGGTGAGGGTTGAAGATGAGGAAGAGGCTAGGAAATAAAATTTAGCTGCAGTAGTCTTCAATTCTCTCTAGATCCTCGGGATTTTTCATTCCCAAAGTCAATGCTCTCCTGTCAATTCTTTGCAGGAGCCCCCGTAGAACCTTTCCTGGTCCTACTTCAATGAATAGATCGATTCCATCAGTGAGTAGTTTCCTCATAGAATCCTCCCAGAGAACGGGATGATCCATTTGCATACGCAGGGCCTTTTTAATTTCTTCGGCACTTAAGGCATACCGGGCAAAGGCGTTGGTGAGGACCTTACAGCAAGGATCTGAGAAAGAGATTTTATCTAATTCTTGACTGAATTTTAAAGCTGCGCGCCTCATAAAGGAGGTGTGGAAGGGACCGCTTACCAGAAGGGGGATAACCTTCTTTGCCCCCTCCTGCTTCAGTTTCTTACTCGCTATTTCTACTGCTTTTTTTTCCCCAGCAATAACCACCTGAGAGGGAGAATTAAAGTTGACCGCCTCTACCCCTTTAATTTTCTGGCAAATTGACAAAACGACTTCTCTGGGTAGCCCAATTACGGCTGCCATTTCACCATCTATAGCACCAGAGGCCTCCTCCATAAACTGGGCTCTTCGTCGAACCAGTCTTAAGGCAGCAGGATAGTCAACCACCTCAGCGCCAAGTACTGCACTATACTCTCCTAGACTGTGCCCGGCTACTACGGTTGGTTCTATCCCCTTTTCTCTCAAAATTCTGGTAAGGACCCAGTTCACCGTCAACAGAGCTGGTTGAGCATTAGTTGTCTTTTTCAGCTCTTCTTCCGGGCCGTGATTACATAGTAGCTCAAGATCAAAACCTAGGACATTGCGGGCCTGCCGGAAGATTTTTCGGGCCTCTTCATACCCATCAATGAATCCTCTTCCCATTCCTACGTGTTGAGAACCCTGCCCGGGAAAAAGGAAAGCTATTTTTCTCATGTCAGAGCAATAACCTCGTCATCTTTGCCTAACCTGATTATGCGAGGACCGGAGGTATTTCTTCCAATAAGGGAGATATTTTTGGCTGCCAGGCGAATGCTCTTTCCCTTCCGGGTGATAACAATCACCTCATCACTTCGCTTTATTCTTTTTGCTCCCACCACTTCACCTTTAGAGGGAACAAAACGTAGGTTAATGATTCCTTTGCCGCCTCTTCTGGTTTTTCGGTACTTAGCAAAAAGGGTTCTTTTCCCGTAACCTTTGGAGGTAACAGTAAACAAAGCTTCATCCTCTCTGGTAATGACGGCATCCATTACCTCATCCTCTTCCCCTAAAGAGATTCCCTTTACTCCTAAGGAAGTTCTTCCTGTGGCACGAACATCTTTTTCAGAAAAAAGAATAGCCTTGCCTTTCCTGGTGACCAAGACTATATCTTCTTCGCCTTGAGTGAGCATGACTTTAATTAACTCATCTCCCTCCTGCAAAAGAATTCCCATTATTCCTCCTTTTTTAGGATGGGAATAAGCGGAAAGCCTGGTTTTCTTTACTTTCCCTTTCTTGGTGACCATAACCAGAAAGCCTTCATTTTCAAAGTTGTCCAGGGCCAGAGTTTTACTCACTCTCTCATTCTTTCCCAGAGAGAGGAAGTTAACCAGCGCTCTGCCTTTAGCTGATCGCTTCTTTTGAGGAATATCGTAGGCTCTGGCCCAATGAACCTTTCCTAAATTGGTAAAAAATAAGAGGATAGAATGAGTGTGAGTAATAAAAAGGTCCTCGACAAAATCTCCCTTTTCCATGATCATACCGCTCATCCCCTTGCCCCCACGTCGTTGTCGCGTCTAAGCTCTCAAGGACGTGTACTTTATCTAGCCCTGACGCGTGGTAGTGCCGACGATATCCTCTTTGTTGATCAAATCTTCTGGTTTAAAGGTTAACTCTTTTACTAGGGTCTCAATCAGGGTCCGCCTCTCTTCTCCATATTTTTCCTTAATCTGGATAAGTTCTTCCTTAATGGTTGCCCAAATCAGGGGCTCCTTTGCCAGCATCTCCTCTAGCTTCGCTATTTTTTTTACCGATTCGGCATAATCCTGGTCCACTTTATCCCTCTCCAGACCGGTCAGGCGAGCCAGCCTCATCTCCAGAATCGCTCGGGCCTGTTCATCACTTAGCCTTAGCGACTTTATCAGGTGATTCCTGGCTTCTTCTGGATTGGAAGATGACCTTATAATTTTAATTACCTCATCCAGTTTCGCCAGAGCTTTCTTGAGTCCCTCCAAAAGGTGGGCCTTTTTCTTCTCCCGGGAAAGTAGGAATTTTGTCCGTCGGGTAACTACCTCTTTGCGATGATCAAGGTAGCACCGGAGCATCTCGAACAGGTTCAAAAGGCGTGGCTTACCACCCAGTATGGCTAAAAGAATAACTCCAAAGGTCGTCTGAAGAGGGGTATATTTATAAAGTTGATTTAAAATGACCTCAGCACTGGTGGTGCGGGAAAGCTCTATCACAATCCTTATTCCCTTTCTGTCCGATTCATCCCGCAGGCTCTTGATCCCCTTTATTCTATTATCCTGAGATAGGCCAGCGATGGTCTCAATCAATTTTGCTTTATTAACCTGATAGGGAAGTTCAGCAATAACAATACTTTCTCTGTCCTGGGTAGTTTCGATGTTAGCTCTTCCTCGCAAGATTATCTTTGCCTTTCCATACCGGTAGGCTCTTTTAATTTCCCTCGTCCCTATAATAATCCCCCCGGTGGGAAAATCTGGACCTCGAATGATTTCTAAAAGCTCATCGACAGAGATTTGAGGATCCTCAATCATTCTGATACAGGCATCCACCAGCTCACTCAGATTATGAGGAGGGATATTGGTGGCCATCCCCACGGCTATTCCAGAGCTCCCATTTAATAGGAGATTAGGTATTTTTGCTGGTAGAACAAGGGGCTCTTTGAGGCTGTTGTCAAAGTTGGGTAGAAAGTCGACTGTATCCTTATCCAGATCCTCAAGCATCTCCCAGGTTATGAGCGAGAGTCTTACCTCGGTGTATCTCATAGCGGCTGGAGGGTCCCCATCCACAGAGCCAAAATTTCCTTGCCCGTCAACCAGAGGATGACGCAGGGAAAAGTCTTGAGCCATTCTCACCAAAGCATCATAGACGGCCATATCTCCATGAGGATGGTATTTTCCTAAAACCTCCCCTACCAGACGAGCCGATTTTCTGTAAGGCTTGTTGGGAAGTAAACCCAATCCCTGCATGGCATAAAGAATCCTTCGTTGTACCGGCTTTAGCCCATCTCGGACATCGGGTAAGGCTCGACCCACAATTACGCTCATAGCGTAATTCAGGTAAGAAGTCTTCATTTCTTCTTCCAGATAAAGCGGAACAACTCTACCTTCCAAAGCCATGATAACCCCCTTTTTTATTTATATGTCCAGGTTGGTTACTTCCAGGGCGTGATCCTCAATGAACCTACGACGAGGCTCAACTTCTCCTCCCATGAGGATGGTAAATAGCTCATCGGCCTGGACCGCATCTTCTATGGAAACCTGAAAGATGGTGCGGGTGGCCGGATTCATGGTGGCTTGCCAGAGCTGTTCGGGATTCATCTCCCCTAGACCTTTATAGTGTTGAATCTCTAATTTTTCCTCCCCCAGCTCTTTTCTTAATTCCTTCAAGCTCTCCTCACGGTAAAGAAAATATTCTTTATTTTTACCATTAACCTTATAGAGAGGTGGTTGGGCAATGTAAACATGGCCTTCCCTAATTAAATCCTGCATATACCGATAAAAGAAGGTGAGAATAAGAGTCCTGATATGAGCTCCATCCACATCCGCATCACTCATAAGGATGATTTTGTGGTATCTCAGTCTAGACAGATTGAATTCATCCTTAATACGGGTACCGATAGCGGTGATCATAGATTTTATCTCTTCATTATTGAGAATCTTGACTAGATGAGTCTTTTCAACATTGAGAATTTTTCCCCTTAAGGGCAGGATAGCCTGGAAACGCCTATCTCTTCCCTGCTTAGCAGAGCCTCCTGCTGAATCCCCCTCCACTATGAAAAGCTCATTCCTTTCGGGATTATCCTCGGAGCAAGCGGCCAGTTTACCAGGAAGGGTTCCTCCTCCCAGACTTTCCTTCCTTCGGGTTATTTCCCTTGCTTTCTGGGCAGCTTCTCGAACCCGCGAAGCAGAGAGAACATTCTGTATTACCAATTTACCTATGGTGGGATTTTCCTCCAGGTATCGGGAGAGATTTTTATGAACAATGGATTCCACAATCCCCTTGGCTTCAGTATTGCCTAATCTGGTTTTTGTCTGTCCCTCAAACTGAGGATTGGGCATCTTCATATTAATAATAGCGGTTAAACCTTCTCTTACGTCTTCTCCTAAGAGAACGATTGGCTTGTTTTCCTTTTTCTTAATATAGTCATGGATGGTTCTAGTTAAGGCAGACTAAAAACCAGAAAGATGAGTTCCTCCTTCCTCAGTATTAATATCATTGACAAAGGCGAAAATGTCCTGGATAAAGCTTTGATTATATTGAATGGCTGCCTCCAGAGTTATGCTATCTTTTTCTCCTTGAAGATAGACGGGCTCCTCAAAAAGAACCTCTCGATTCCGGTTGAGGTGCTTTACAAAGGCCCTAATCCCTCCTTCGTAGACAAAGGTGCGCTTCTTACCACTTCTTTCATCTTCTACCTCTATATGGAGTCCCTGATTCAGAAAGGCCAGTTCTCTCAAACGACGAGTCACTCTTTCCCAGTTAAATTCTATTGATTCAAATATTTCTGGGTCAGGTTTGAAGCTGATCTCAGTTCCATTTTTTGGAGAAGCCATCTCTCCTATGCACTCCACCTTTGTTAAAGGTTTACCTCTTT
>JAUWXE010000118.1 GCA_030616535.1 Candidatus Aerophobota bacterium | reverse complement strand
GCCGAAGCAGTGAATATCTTGGTGAAGAGGATTCAGAAGCTAGAGAAAAAAATAGCAGAATTGGAGGAAAGAGAAGAAATCTCTCTCCATCCAAAAAAACAGCGGTAGGAAAAGAGCGCTGTCCTACCAGATCTTTCTCAGGGAGAAGGCATTTGAGGTAAGGTTATTCCTCCGGAGGGAACTACAAGAAAACTTGCACTATTTCCGTAATCTTGCAGGGTCATGGATATAGCTTCATTCACGGATTTTGCCGGAGTGAAAAATAGCTGTCTTACTTTTTCTTCCCAAATTCTCACTTTTATGAAACCCCAGAATAATTTTGAAAGATTGGCTTTATCTTAGCTGAAAGGTGGGCTGTGTCTAAAAAAGAGCAAGATCCTCCGCCTGAGAGTAACATGGTCAGGCGGAGGAAGTGAATCTACAGGTTTTGTCTAGTCCATCTCACCTAAACCTCTACCCATTCTTCCCCACCGCGGTTTATCATGATCTTCATCGCAGGTTCCGTCACAATTTTCGTCACAGTCACAGTCCGCGTAATGCTGCTCCATGAGTCGGACTCGTGTTTCCAGCTGCTCCTGGGTTAGGACACCAGCTTTAACCAGATTCTCTAGATGTATCTTTTGGGCGGCCAGCATCTTCTGGTGAAACTCTTCTGGGGTGGGGCTTTTTTCTTTGGCAATATCACCCATGCTTTTCCCAGCATCGAGTTGTTTTTGCAGTTCCTCGATGGTCACTCCCAAAATTTGGGCTCTGATCTCCAGCATCTGGGTGTATCCATATCTTGGCCCGGACCACGAATTTAGTCCTTGGCCCCTTCCTCCTCGAGCATAGACGCCCGTTGCGTACCAGGCAACGGTTCCGGCTATCAAAGAACCGATAGCTACAGCGACAATTATCTTCTTCATCGTCTTTACCTCCTTTAACTGGTATTTTTGGTGAAATATTATTTCGCCTTTCAATAAGTAATACATTTCTCTCATTAATTTATTTCAAGTAAATGGAAAAGGAACTAGTCAGTCATCTTTTGCGGATTCTTCTCTGCGATTGGCACCGGACACAGTCCAGCCCCAGAGATATCCCAGATTATGGTTCTTTCTGTAACAATTGCTTTCTTCGGACACTTTTCCAGACAGGCTCCACAGAGGATACACTCTGAGGAGTCTATTCTAGGAGGCTTGCCGGCTATAGCCCTAAACTTACAAACTTTTTCGCAAAGTCCGCAATCTGCACAATCAGAATTGACCTTGAGCTTAAAGAGGCGAAAGCGGGAAAGTAGTGCCAGGAAGGCACCTAATGGGCACAAATACCGGCAAAAAGGACGATACATTATTAGGGATAGAATGGCGAAAGTTAGAGTAAGGCCAATGGACAAGGGAGTTCCACCCCAGGTAAACAAGGCCTTGAAGGGAGTATAACCCTGGAGAATAACCTGACCAGTGACTAAAACTCTCACTACCAGATATCCCAGTAAGACGTATTTAGCTCTGGTAAGGTAGCGGTCCCAAACAGAGGGGATTGTTCGGGAGATCCTTTTGAAGTGCAACAGTTCCTGTAAGGCTCCAAAAGGACAAATATAACCACAGAAAATTCTACCCCATAAAAGAGCGGGAATAAGAACTGTTAGAAAGAGGAGCAGGTAACCCGTTTGCCATTTTATAAACAGATTCTGTATAGCAGTGAGCGAGCAAAGAAATCCTCCTAGATAGAGCCCCAAGACCGCTACCGAAGCTATCAAAATGATTTTTCGATACTTATAACGGGAACGTATGATTATGAGGCCGGTAGCTGCCATAAATCCCAAAAGAAGAATTAGTTTAATCAATTGATCATGAAGAAAGTATGGCTTTTCTCTATCTTGTGTAGTGGTCGGTAGATTAAAACTTTTTTCCTTGTTGGGAGAATCGAATTTAGCTCCCGAGCCAAAATCATCGGCACTAACCGGTAGAACCGTAAGCAAAAGACTCGCAAGAAGGACCAGGATCATCACTCCCGCCAAAAAAGCTTTTTTATTTCTTCTCATTTTTATGCGCTGTCCTTTCTGAAACTCACCAAGCAGCTAGGAAACAATCCATAATTTCTCATAATGGTTAAACTCCGTCCTCGTCTCCCTTTGTTACCGTAATAGACAGCACTGCCTCCTCATACCCTTCTTTGGAGCAATCTTGGGAAATCCTCAAAAATCCCTCACCGATGGAGCCAAGAGATACCTGAAACCACTTCTCATAAAGCTCAGGACCAATTTTTTCCCAGTCAGTCTCACCCAGGATTTCGATACCTTCCCAGTCAAACTGATAGCCAAGAGGATCATCCATGGTGCATTTACTGTGAGTCTTTTCCACTCGCACCCCTATCTCGCCCACAGTGCCTATAGGAGCTTCTATTCGATCATAGTTAAAAGTAAATTCACAGGCCAGCGTGGGAAGGGAAATTATAGCCACCCCCATAAAACCCAGAACCAGAGAAAAGGCAAGTAGCTTTGCTCTTTTCTTCATCGTCTTCATTCTTTCATCTCCTTTACGTGAGAAAATATAGCCGAGATCCTGCCATGAGCCTATTTGCATTTTTCATATTTTTGGTAAAAAATCATTCTCTCCTTCACTTATTAATACATTTAACAGCAGCGATTTATTTCAAATGGAGGGCAAAAATTGGCTGGATTGTCTTCAGGAAATTTTGTTGAGTGGATGGTTTTGACTAAAAGGACGAGTCTTTGACAACAAGATGAGGATTACTGGAGAGTTCGCAGGAGGGAGGTTGGAGCTCCTTTTTTTTCCTCTCTCGGTCCCCTCATAGGTCTTCTCCATTTACGGGTAAGTCTGAGTGCAGAAGCACGGAAATTTTCTCCATCCCATTTCCCCACTGC
>JAUWXE010000004.1 GCA_030616535.1 Candidatus Aerophobota bacterium | reverse complement strand
GGCACCTTCCCGACATCTATATTTTGCCCTCAAAGATGAAGAGAGCCTTCTTTCCTGCATTATGTTTCAGGACAGGGCCGATACTCTAAAGTTTACCCTTAAGAACGGACTGGAAGTCGTAGCCCGGGGAAGTGTAGGAGTTTATAAACCTCAAGGAAAGTATCAGCTCTATGTCCAGGAGATTCTTCCTCTAGGGGAAGGTGTTCTCTATCTTAGATTTGAGCAGTTAAAAGAAGAACTCAAGCGTCAGGGCTACTTTGAGCCCGAACACAAAGTTCCCCTACCCTATCTTCCCCAGAGGATAGGAGTGGTTACCTCCCCTGAAGGGGCGGCTATCAGAGATATCCTTACTGTTCTGGATGGGCGTTTTCCCAATGTGGAGATTGTTCTTTCTCCCTGCCGGGTTCAGGGAGAAGAAGCTCCGGAGGAGATCGCTCAAGCTATTCGGGATCTAAATGATTACGGTAAAGTTGATGCAATAATCGTGGGAAGAGGGGGAGGATCTTTCGAGGACCTTTTCAGTTTTAATGAGCGGATAGTCGCCGAGGCCATTTACGATTCTCGCATCCCCATTGTATCTGCCGTGGGACACGAAATAGATGTAACTATCTCCGACTTTGTAGCTGATGAGCGAGCTCCCACTCCTTCAGCCGCCGCCGAACTCATAATTCCAAAAAAGAAAGACCTCCTTGAGTCGTTAAAAGGTCAGCAGCAGAGAATCTCTCATCATATAAATAACTATCTGGATACTGCTCATGCTGATCTCGATAAAATAAAGAGTTCTCTTGTCTTCCGACAGCCTTACCGGAGAATAGAGGATCTTGGACAGGAAATAGATGACTTTGAAAGGAGGATAGGTTCGTGCCTTATTCAGAAGCAGGAGCTAGCAAGAAATCGACTTTCAAGTCTTGTCTACGGTTTGAGGCAATCGTCTCCCTTGAAAAGAATAAACCTTTCGAAGGACAAACTAGATAGACTGCGAGAAAAATTAGAGAGCCTGGGAAAGATGAGAATAGAAAAAGAAAAAGAGAAGCTATCTTCCGGGAAAAACCGACTCAGGGATCTTTCTCCTTTATCTATTCTGAAGAGGGGCTACAGCATTTGCTTTAATTATCCCAAGGGAGAGATAATTACGGCCTATAAGCAGGTTAAGAAAGGAGAAAGAGTAAGGATAAAGCTACATAGGGGGACACTATATTCTCGGGTTTATGAGAGGGAGGATGAGAGTGAAGTTTGAGGAAGCGATGGAGAGACTGGAAAAAATTACTCAGGAGCTGGAGGAGGGTAATCTTTCCCTGGATGGAGCTCTGGAGAGATTTGAAGAGGGGATGAAATTAATCGGATTTTGTGAAAAAAGGTTAGAAGAGGTAGAGAAAAAGATTCAGATTTTAATAAAGGAAGGAGATAAATTTAGACTAAAAGATTGGGCAGGAGAAAGAATCACCGAAGAAAAAGAAAAAAGCGGGAAAGCTGAGAATCTTAAAAAAGAGCCCTCATCAGACTCTCTTTTTCAGGATGAGGGAAATTAAGGTAGTTAAGCTACCGGATTTAACAAATTACCACAAAATGAACCCCAAAGAAAACCCAAAAATTTTTAGGTAGGTCCATGCTAAAAATTCTTTACTTTATTTTTAACCATCCTTTGCTCATGGCTGTTTTTTGGGCCTGGATTCTGGCCCAGGCACTAAAAGTGGTAGTCTCAGCCGTAGAGGAGAAAAAGATAAAATTACGCCGCTTTATAGAACCAGGGGGGATGCCCTCCTCTCATGCTGCGGCTGTGGTAGCCTTGCTCACAGGTGTAGGAATAAAGCAGGGGATGGGATCCACCATTTTCATCATCGTTTTAGTTCTGGCTCTGGTTACTATGTACGAGGCGATTGGTGTGCGCAGAGAAGTGGGAAAACAAGCAGAATTTTTGAATGAATTGATTCACCATCTGGCCTACGAAGATAATACAAAACTCAAACTAAGGGAAAGCATGGGCCACAGCCCCATTGAGGTTCTAGTAGGAGGAATAGTAGGATTTTTCATGGCTTTGCTCTGGATGTAAGAGGAAAGAAGAATGTCTAAAACCATGGGGATAATTGTAAATAGAGAGAAGGAAGGTGCGGTGCAGTATGCCCGGGGTATGATCCAATGGCTAGAGGAAAAAGAAAATCGGGTTCTGGTAACTAATTGGTTAGGGAAGAGGGTCCATCGGGATGATCTAGTAGCGGACAAAAAACAGATGGGTGGAATCTCAAATCTTGTTATCAGTCTGGGGGGCGATGGAACTCTTTGCCGAGCAGCCCGGGATTTTGCCCCTTATGAGGTTCCTCTTCTGGGCATCAATTTTGGGGGATTAGGCTTCCTTACTGAGATTCCCATTTCCCGATATAGGCAGGGTCTGAAGAAGATCTTAGCTGAAGATTACCGAACCGAAAAACGTCTCATGTTGGAGGCAAATCTCATCAGAAATAAAAAAAAAATAGAAACCTGTCTTGATTTAAATGATGTAGTGATCAGTAAAAGAGGGATTCCTCGTATTATAAATCTTAAGACCTTCGTGGGCGGAGAATTTATTACTACTTACTCGGCTGATGGACTAGTTATTTCCACGCCTACCGGTTCTACGGCTTATTCTCTTTCCACTGGTGGCCCGGTAGTGCATCCCAATCTGGGGGTTGTGATTCTCTCCCCTATCTGCGCCCATACCCTGGCGGTGAGACCTTTAATCATCTCGGAAACAGATGAGATAGATGTCATTGTGGAGCCTTCTTCCGGTAAAACCCTACTTACCCTAGATGGTCAGGTTGTCTACGATCTAGAGGAAAAGGATGTAATTAGAGTAAAAAAGGCTTCCTCTCAGGCTACTCTGATAAGACTAAAGGAGAAGTTTTTCTTCAGAATGCTGCAAACCAAACTGGGATGGACTGGCATTAGTTATAAAGCTCCAGGGTAAAATAATGTTTTCGAATTCCCATTGGATATCTTCTCCACTATGAAGGAGTAAGTAGATGACCCACAAAACTTATGATCTGGTAATAATTGGGGCGGGACCAGCGGGGTTGACAGCCTCTATTTACGCCCGCAGAGCTCGACTGGATGCAGTAGTCCTGGAAAGACTTGTTCCTGGAGGTCAGATTCTCCTTTCCCAAAGGATTGAAAACTATCCTGGGGTTCCACTTCCTATATCCCCTAAGAGACTAATGGAAAAGATGCAGAGACAAGCAGAAAACCTGGGAATGAAGCTAGAACAAGTTGAGGCTAAACGAATTGAACTGGATGGAGAAAAGAAAATCATTCATACCCTCTCCGACAAGAAATATACCACGCTGGCGGTAATAATTGCCAGTGGCACTGAGCCAAGTAAATTAGGAGCTGAGGGAGAGACAACATTTGTCGGGCGGGGGGTATCCTATTGTGCTACGTGCGATGCCCCCTTTTTCAAGGATCAAGAGGTGATGGTAGTGGGGGGAGGTAATACTGCCTTACAAGAGACCTTACATCTGGTTAGATTTGCCCGAAAAGTCCATCTCGTTCATCGCCGAGGAATGCTGAGAGCAGAAAAGATCCTGCAGGAAAGAGCATTTAGAAATCCTAAAGTTGAGATAATCTTTAGATCAGTAGTAAAAGTGATTTATGGAGATAGCCAGGTTGAGGGAGTCAAGCTCAAAGATCTAGAAACCGGGAAGATAAAAAAGGTCCCTTGCTCAGGAGTATTCATCTCCGTTGGCTTAAAACCAAACACAGACTTTATACGAGGCTTGGTAGAGCTTGATAAAAAAGGATTTGTAAAAACGCGAGCCAATTTAGAGACTAATGTGCCCAGTATCTTTGCCTGTGGTGACGTAAGAAAAAATTTGCTAAAGCAGGTAGTAGTCGCCTGCGGTGAAGGTGCCTTAGCCGTGGCCTCAGCGGAAAAATATATAAATAAAGTAAAGGGAATTGAATATAAATGAGTAAAATCGTGCTGTTTGACTGTCTTTTGTGAATATGATATAAAGAACTTTGAAAAGTTCACCAGAGCAGAACCGGTGAGAGGACAATTAATCAAGGTAGCATCCCAAAAAAGAGGGATTTTATTAGTCGTTTTAACGGTTAGCAGCCTAATTTTTCTAATTCCGTGGCTTGGCCATGGTGCTGATTATTTACATGTCACCGACAGCGGCTTTGTCGGTCTTCCTAGTAGTGTCAGAGCTATGGGGATGGGTGGTGTCTTTGTAGCCATAGCCGACGACTATGGAGCCTGCTACTTTAATCCAGCCGGTTTGGTCCAGATCAGGCAAAGACAACTGGGAACAATGCACGTCAATTTGCACGGGTTGGGTCTTCTGCACCATTATTTCCTCTCCTTGGTGGAACCCACTACCGGTATGGGGGCAGGAGGAATCAGTTGGAGTCGATTATCGGCGGATCTTGAACCGGAGAAATGGAATTATGACTTAATTTTCTATTCCTATGGACAGTTTTTCTCCCCTAACAAACTAAGCCCGAAGAATGTTTTTAGTAGTTGGGGAGTTAATCTAAAATACCTAAAACAGACTACTACCTGGGAGGAGGGCAGTGGCTATGGTTTAGACGCCGCCTTTTTCATACGAAGAAGAAAGTTCTCATGGGGAGCTAAGGTAGAGGATTTAATTTCTCAGGTAAAGTGGGGAACGCAGAGGAAAGAATCTATGCCCCTCACTGTAAAATTAGGCACAGCTTATAGATTTTCTCCCCGAGGCCTTTTAGCCTTAGATATAGGAGCTTGCCGAGAAGACTTTCCCAGGGAGATTCGCTTAGGCGGCGAGTGGTGGCCGATACAAGGTATCGGGATTCGCCTGGGAGTGGTTAAAATATTCCAGAAGTTCGCTGATTTTAGGCTTACGGCGGGGATAGGTTTTCATCTTCCGGTAGGAAAGAAAATAGGAAGGATCGAGTTTGACTATGCCTTCTTATCCAACAGAGATCTTCGTAACACTCACCGCTTCTCCCTCTCCTATGGCTTCTAAATAGATATAAACCATCACTCTCCCGGTATGAAACTCATTTTCCCATTTACCCTCTGAGTAAAGACACTTAAAAGCTTTACCACGTTCTCTAGATCCCGGAGCGAAAGAACCTCTACCGGGCTATGAAGATAACGCAGAGGGACCGAGACCAGACCCGCTGCTACTCCTGCGCGACTAATCTGAATGACATTGGCATCAGTAGGAGTGGCTTTAGCCTCCCCAGAAAGTTGGTAAGGAATGTGTTCTTCTTGAGCAGTGGTGATGAGTAACTCTTCTACTTTAGGGTTTATGTTAGCTCCTCGATAAAGAATGGCCCCTTCTCCTACACGTATCTCCCCCTCTTTCTTTTTATCCACTCCAGGAAAATCAGTGGCTATTCCCACATCCACAGCAATCCCTACCTGGGGATTGATGAAGTAGGCTGCTGTTCGTGCTCCTCTTAGGCCCACTTCCTCCTGGACGGTAGAAGTAGCAAATACGGCTGCTTCCAATGGCTTATCAGCGATGTCTCTTAGAACCTCGCACACCACAAAAGTCCCCATTTTATCATCAAATCCCCGGGAGATAACCAGTTCACCCTGGAGTCTTTCTAATCCTTCAGAAAATGTAATTGGGTCCCCGATAGAGACCAGTTTTTCTGCTTCTTTTTTATCCTTGACACCTATATCAATCCACTGTTCAGAGAGCTTGACCACCTTCTTTCTTTCTTCTTGCTCCATGATATGAATAGGCTTTTTCCCCACCACTCCCAATACCGGACCATTTCGGGTGTGGATCTTTACTCTTTTCCCAGGAACGATATGGGCATCTATTCCCCCGATGGAGGAGAAGAAGATAAATCCAGCCTTGTCAATATATCTAATCATAAATCCAATCTCGTCGCAGTGTCCAGCTAGCATTAAACGGGGACTTCCCCCGGGATTTTTTACTGCGATGACATTTCCGTGAACATCTGTCTTAACCTCATCGGCAAACTTCGTCATTTGTTCTCTAACTATCTTTTGTACTGGTTGCTCAAATCCTGAAGGACTGGGAGCTTTCACTAGTTGCCTTAAAAACTGGAAGGATATTTCTTTCATCACTTCCCCCTCCAAGGAATATCTCGGGACTTTTCCCCTCCGTCGCTGTCCTTGGTGAATCGTATTTCGTGAATCGTATCTTGGTTTCTTTTTTGGCTATTCACCATTCACTATCTACTATTCACTACAAGTCCCTCGATACACGTATAAATCTCCTGAATGCCAATACTTCCCCGGTACTACCCAGCTTACTCGACTCCTGGGGCTCGGGTTTATATCTTGGGAGGCTTACCCCCGGTTGCCAATACCGATAAGATAACGGTTGTTACTATGAAGATCACTACCAGGACAATGATAACCTTTCCCAGAAAAGTAATGGCCGCGGAAGGACCAAAGAAAGTTCTTACTCCTCCCCCGAAGGATGCTCCCGTGCTAGCTCCCCTTCCCACCTGCAATAAAATCATGGCTACCAACAAAATACAGACGATTACATGAATAGTCAAAATAAATCCCATCTTCACTCCTCATATTTGACAATTTTAACGAAGGAATCAATCTTCAGACTAGCTCCCCCTACCAGGGCACCATCTATATCTGGCTGTCTCATTAAATCCTTAATATTCTCCGGCTTTACACTTCCTCCGTATTGAATACGTGTGGAGGAGGATATCTCCTTCCCCCAAAGTTGTTCTAGGATTCCCCTGATGAAGCTATGCATCTCCTGAGCCTGGTGAGGAGTAGCAATCTTGCCCGTTCCTATAGCCCAAACTGGCTCGTAAGCAATAATTAATTTCTGTGCTTGCGGCAAATCAAGTCCTTCCAGGCATTTTTTCACCTGAGATTCAACAACTTCTTCTGCTCTACCAGCTTTCCTTTCCTCTAGTGATTCTCCTACACAAACCACGGGGATGAGCCCCAGAGAAAGAGCTGCCTTAATTTTCCGGTTTACTCCGGCATCGGTTTCCCCATAATACTGCCTTCTCTCGGAGTGGCCCAGAATCACATACTTACACCCTGCATCGAGCAGCATAAGAGGAGATACTTCTCCAGTATAGGCACCTTTTTCTTCCCAGTACATATTCTGTGCTCCCAGACCTATCCGACTATCTTCGATAATCTTTTTTACTGCCCAAAGAGAAGTAAAGGGAGGAAAAATTACTACTTCTACCCTCCTAACATCTCCAATCTCTTCTTTTAGCTGCTTCACCACCTCCATAGATTCCTTTACCGTCTTGTTCATCTTCCAGTTGCCACCAAAAACATGTTTTCTCAAGCTTTGCTCCTATTTCTTATCACTTAGCGAGGTTACTCCTGGTAGCTCTTTTCCCTCCAGGAACTCCAGAGAAGCCCCTCCTCCTGTGGAGACATAGCTCATCTTATCTTTTAAGCCCATCTTCTGGAGAGCAGCAATGGAATCGCCTCCTCCCACCACTACCTTTGCCCCGGACTCGGCCAATATCGTGGCTATAGCCCGGGTACCTTCGGCAAAATCCTCAATCTCAAACCTCCCCATTGGTCCATTCCAAAATACTGTTTTTGCCTTTCTGATAGATTTCCCAAAGAGTTTTATAGTCTCAGGTCCAATGTCCAAAGCCAAATAATCGCGGGGAATTTTGTCCTGTGGTACTATTCTCATCTCCACATTGGGCTTTGCTTCCATGGCTATTCGGTGATCAAGAGGAAGGAGAAGGTGAGAGCCTTTTTGGGGAGCTTGCCGCATTATAAGATCCGCATCTTTTACCTTCTCAGGATACAGAAGAGATCGCCCCACCTCTATACCTTTTGCTTTAAGGAAGGTGTAAGCCATCCCTCCCCCGATAAGGATGTCCTGGCATTTCCCCAGAAGATTATGCAACACTCCTATCTTATCAGAAACCTTAGCTCCCCCCAGGACAGCCACAAAAGGAGTCTCGGGCCGGGTAAGTATCTCTCCCAAAACCTCAAGCTCTTTGGCCATTAAAAAACCGGCCGCCGCTGGTAAAAACTGAGTCACCCCTACAGTAGAGGCATGGGCTCGATGAGCTGTTCCAAAGGCATCGTTGACGAAAACATCAGCCAGATCAGCCAACTTTTTGGCAAAGCCAGGATCATTTTTAGTCTCCTCAGGATGAAAACGGCTATTCTCCAAAAGAATAACACCTCCGGGTTTCAATTTGCTAACCGTCTCTTTTACCTCGGGTCCTATACAGTCATTCAGCTTTAAAACTTTTTTCCCCAAAAGCTGCCCCAGACGATGAGCTACCGGGTCCATTCGTAGCCACTCCACCACCTTACCTTTGGGTCTACCCAGATGAGACATTAAAATTAAACTAGCCCCCTGATCCAGTATATATTTAATGGTGGGAACTACTGAAACTATCCTGGTATCATCGGTGATTCTTCCTGCCTCATCCAAACTTACATTAAAATCAACCCGCATCAAAACCCGTTTATCTTTTAAACTCAGATCTTTAACCGATAATTTCGCCATTTTAGATTCTCTCAACTCATTTTTTTGTCCATATATTGAGCAAGATCTACCACTCGACAGCTATATCCCCACTCATTGTCGTACCAACCGAGAACCTTCACCATTTTTCCTTCAATTACCCCAGTAAAATCTGCATCTACAATGGCAGAGGCAGGGTCGGTGGTAAAATCATGAGAAACCAAGGGCTCCTCACAGTACTTTAAAATCCCCTTGAAATTTTCCTCTGAAGCACGCTTGAAGGCAGAATTCACCTCATCAACCGTGGTTTCTTTCTCTACTTCAGCCACCAGATCTACCAGACTCACATTGGGTGTGGGGACTCGGATGGCCAACCCATCAAGTTTTCCTCTCAACTCCGGAATTACCTGCCCCACAGCCACTGCTGCTCCCGTTGTAGTGGGAATCATGGAAAGACCGGCTGCCCTGGCCCTCCTGAGATCCTTGTGGGGACCATCAAGCAGGACTTGATCAGCGGTATACGAATGAATGGTAGTCATTAACCCTCGTTTTACGCCGAAGTTATCCATCAATACTTTCACCATAGGGACGAGACAGTTGGTAGTACAGGAGGCGTTAGAGACAACATGGTGAATAGAAGGATTGAACTTTTCCTCATTTACTCCCATGACTATGGTTAAAACCTCATCACTACCTCTAGCCGGAGCGCTGATAATGACCTTACTGGCCCCTGCCTTCAAGTGAGAGGCGGCTTTCTCCTTGGTTCGGAAAAGCCCGGTAGATTCTATGACAATATCTATCCCCATCTCCTTCCAGGGAAGTTGTGCCGGATCTTTTTCTTGACAAACTCTCACCTTTTTCCCATCAATGATAATAGAATCATCCTCAGCCTTCACCTTCCCGGGATAGGTTCTGTGGATAGAATCATACTTAAACAGATGAGCCAGTGTCTTGGCATCCACCAAATCATTTACTGCAACAAAGTCCAGATTCGATCCCTTCTCTAATGCTGCTCTTAAGGTTATTCTCCCAATTCTGCCAAATCCATTGATAGCCACTTTCCTCATCTTTTGCCCCTCCTGTAGCTTAATTGATTTTTAGCTTCTTTACTTCGTAGAAGCAGAAAAATGGTTGTATCCACCATCCTTTACCTTTGTTCGATTTCCTTTCCTGTCCTTCAGATATATTCCTTGGTCTCTATCCACAACTTCTCCAATTAAAGCATGCGGAAAACCAAGGGTTTGCTCCACTTCTTTCCTCTTACTGGGAGCCACGGTAAAAAGAAGCTCATAATCCTCCCCTCCGTAAAGGACCCACTCTAACAGAAATTTTCCCATGACTTTAGCTAACTGCTCAACAGCCAGGGCTATAGGAAGCTCATCTTCCCACAGAATCGCTCCTACCTTGCTTTCTTCAGCTAAGCGGTGAAGGTCAGAGGCAAGACCATCGCTTAAATCTATCATGGAGGTAGCAATCTGGCTGCTGGCTATCTTTTGACCTTCATCTAGCCGAGGAGAAGGCATAAGGTGTCTTTTAATGAGAAACTGCCTTATTTTTGGCTTTATCTTCCAATTTGATGCTTTTAAACATGCCAGTCCAGCCCCTGAGCTTCCTAACTGACCCGTAACATAGATCAGATCACCAGGCTTTGCCCTGGAGCGAAGAACAATATCTTCCCTTTTTACCTCTCCCAGTAGAGATACCGTAATGATGAAACTCGGTGCCCGAACCGTATCCCCTCCTACTATGGCCACCCGATATCTAGAGGCAGCCTTTTTCAGTCCTCGATAAACCTCCCTTACCAGACTCCTCTCGGTATCGGCGGGTAAAGCTAAAGATACCAGACACTGGGTAGGCTTTCCCCCTACGGCGGCAATATCAGAGATATTTACTGCTAGGGCCTTCCATCCTACCTGGAAAGGGGAAGCGTAATCCCACTTAAAGTGAATATCCTCCACCAGGGTATCGCTGGTAAACAACAACAGTTTCTCGCCAGATACTTCTATAGCTGCTGTATCATCTCCTATGCCAACAATCACCTCTTTTTGAAAGTCCTTCAAGTCAGATCTGATAGAGCTAATAACCCCAAATTCACCAATATCACTTAGTTTCAAGGAAATAAAATCCTAAGTCCGATGTCCAAGATCAAGATTTTTAGCAGAGCCGCTTGGCTGGGGCGGGAGGATTCGAACCTCCGTATGGCGGATCCAAAGTCCGCTGTGTTACCGCTTCACCACGCCCCATCAAAAATAGAGGCCCCCTAGAAATTGGGCGACGCTGCTCCTCTTTTTTACTCCCATCCTTCTATAAAGCCGAGGTTGATTTCTTTTTACTCAAGCACAAGATCAGTTACCGTACTTTTAATACCTTTAAGAGTTCGCAGTCTATCTATTACAACCTGCAAAATATCCTCGTAGCTGTCAGCCTCAATCGAAGTCAGAATATCTTGGCCTCCGGTGGTCAAATCCGCCCTCTTCACTTCATCAAATCTTAACAAGGCATCTCTGACACTTCTTTCTTTCCCTGCCTCTACCTTGATCTTTAAGTAAGCTTTAGCCATCCTTTTCACCTCTTTTCCTCGCTAACTTATTATAACTTGATGTGACTACCGCCACTTTTCTCTGGCAACTTTAGTTTGTTCTCCAAGCTCATCCTTTCCGCTTGATCAGCATAGTCAATGATTAAGATCCCAAAAAGATGATCGATTTCATGCTGAATTACGTGAGCCAGAAGATCCCCACCTTCGACCTTTATTATCTCCCCATCCTCATTCCAACCCTCTACCATCACTTTCTTTGATCTTTTTACCTTGAGGGTAACCTCTGGTAGAGAAAGACATCCTTCCTCCAGGACACTCTCCCCCTCCCTCAACAAAATTAAAGGATTGACTAACTTTATCAGATTATTATCACCGAGATCCACCACCATAAGCTGAAGGTCAATTCCCACCTGGGGAGCAGCCAGCCCTATTCCTTGAGCTTGGGACATGGTCTGGGCCATTTGCTGGAGAATATTTTTCTCCCTGGCCCCTACTTCCTCTGCCCTCCTACACCGAGTCCTCAAAATTGGATCTCCATATTTTCTAATTTGGTAAACTCCCACTTGTTCTATCCTTTAACTGGTTTGTTCTTGTTCTGCTCATCTACCAAGACTATTTTTGGCTTTAGAGTCCTGGCTTCTTCCTCGGTGACTACTGCATAAGAGATGATTATCACCTTATCACCTACCTCGGTCAATCTTGCCGCCGCTCCGTTCAGGCAGATTGCGCCCGATCCTTTTTCCCCTTTAATGGCATAAGTACTAAATCTTACCCCATTACTCAGGTTGAATATCTCTAGTCTTTCTCCGGGCATAATGTTGGCTGCCTCCATCAGTTTCTCATCGATGGTAATACTACCCTCATATTCAAGTTGAGTCTCGGTAACTCTAGCTCCATGGATTTTCGATTTATACATTATCCTGAACATAAAAATTCCTCTTTGTTATCCATTTTATTCCAACATTGGTAGAAGTCAAGAAGAGGATGGAAAAGATTTAGGTAAGATAAAAGATCTTTATAACCCCAGTTCGGTGGAAATCCGTTTCATTGAGTCAAGAACATCCTGGATGTGTTCGTCTAAACCAATCCCGAGATCTCTTGCTCCCCGTTCAATGCACTCCCGGTCCACACCTCTAGCGAATGCTTTATCTTTCCACTTTTTCCTCACTGACTTAACCTTCACATCTTGGATCTTTCTTGAAGGTCTAACCAGAGCCACCGCCACGATCAAGCCGGTTAACTCATCCACCGCATAGAGGGTCTTATCTAACAGATTTTCTCGTCTCACATGAGTATGGTCTCCGTGAGCCAAAATGGCGTGAATCATGGGCTCCGGGTATCCTTTCCTTCGGAGAATATCGACCCCCCTGAAAGGATGATCTTCCATGGAAGGGAATTTCTCATAATCGAAGTCGTGAAGTAGTCCCGTGACAGCCCATTTTTCTGAGTTCTCCCCAAATCTTTTTGCGTAATCGAACATACACGCCTCTACAGCAAGAGCATGCTTGATCAGATTCTTATTCTCGGTATATTCCCTTAATAGGGAAAGGGCTTCATCCCGGGTTGGCCAGCTCATCAATTCTTCCCCTTAAACATCTTGTAGCGAGTAACTGTAAATCGCTGGATCTCCACCTCTTCCACAGGTGTCCCGTCCAATCCGGCTTTTTGTTTGGCAATTTCTAGCTGCTGCTCAACTGTATCTACTCCTTCCAGATCCGGCAGCAATAGTCCTCTCTGCCATCCTTTACTCACGATCACTCCGTATTTTTGGGAATCTAGCTTTTTCTTGGATTTAACTGGCTCCGGTTTGCCCAGAACATCCACTGAGATCTCTAGATCTTTCATTTCACTGGTATCTACCGGAGGAAAACGAGGATCCTGGGTGGCAGCACTAATAGCATTCTTTATAATCTCATTGGCCAGATTATCCTGAGTGGGAAGATAGGTGCCAATACATCCCCGGAGTTTTCCCTTTTTATGCAGAGACACAAAGGTCCCTGCCTTCTTTTGGAATGCTTTGGGAATCTGGGAAGGGGGAGAAATCACCTTCCCACTGCGAAGATACTCTTCTATCGTTCTCTTAGCCAGAAGAACCAGAAAATCCTCCTCGTTCATTGGTTCACCTCTTAAGGTATTCATTAGCTGTCTCCTAAGATAAATCCTTTCTTAATCTGATATCCTTTTATGAAATCATACCCGGAGATAGGATTTCGATTGGGTAGTTGAACTTCTTTAACCAAAAGGGAAGCATTTCCTCCTTTTACCAGGAAACCTTCCGGCTTGCATATCTGGGTGATCTGGCTCACCAACGCATCTTTCTCAAGGTTTGAATTTTCCTTCACCAATTCTGTGCGCCAGATTTTAATCCTGGTTCTCTTTCCTCTTAGCCGAACAAAAGTTGAAGCACCCGGGTAAGGATTTAATCCTCTCACCAGGTTATGGATAGTTAAGGCCGGTTTTGACCAATCGATCAAACTATCCTTCTTTTCTACCTTGGGAGCATAAGTTGCTTCAGTCTCCTGCTGAGATTTATACTGGAGCTGTCCTCTCTTTATAAGCTCTATTGCCTCACCCAAGAGCTCGGCCCCCACAGAAGAAAGTCTTCTTTCCAGATCCGCCGCAGTTTCAAGAGGGTCGATAGGAACCTTTTTTTGAAGAATTATTCCTCCCCTATCTACCCCCTTTTCCACTTTCTGGATAGTCACCCCGGTTTCTCGTTCACCATTAATTATGGCCCAGGGAATAGGAGCAGGACCTCTATAACGGGGCAAAAGGGAAGGATGAAGATTAATGGTAAGTAATCTAGGAATCAACAGAAAATCGGGCCCCAGTATCTGCCCAAAGGCTGCCACTACCACAAGATCCGGCTTTAACCTCCTCATTTGATTAATAAAAAAGGAACGGTTTACATCCTCGGGCTGACAAAGAGGAATCCCCTTCTCTTGGGCTAATCTTTTCACCGCAGGAGCTCTAGATTTTCTTCCTCTCCCTGAAGGACGATCGGGCTGAGTAATGACCCCAACAATTTCTTCCCTCTCATTCAAACTGACAAGTGAGGGACAGGCAAACTTAGGAGTTCCCAGGAAAAGAATTCGCACCCTTACCTCATAAAGAAAAACCCTGCCCTTGCGGGTGACAAAGAAAACTTTGAGTCGAAATCCCAAGGGGGTATCCTCTCAGATATATCATGCTTCTCATTTATGATGAGAGCGCACACCATATCCGAAGTCAGATTCCCGTATCAAATGTGTTGGCTCAAAGTTCCTCCGGTCACCGGTAGGGCAGGGACTAATAGGCCTGTATCCTTTTACTCTGAAGCTTGAGCATCCTTCTTCTTTGTCTTCGAATGGCCCTAAGCCTTTTTCTTCGCTTCCTCTCCGCTGGTTTTTCATATTCTCGATGTCTCTTAATCTCCGAGGTCAAGCCTGATTGCTGACATCGTATCTTAAAACGCTTTAAAGCTTGCGAGAAAGAACCATAGTCGTCCACCTTTACTGTAACCAAACTCTCTGCACCTCCTTCATCATTTTTACATAAGATAATACATTTTTAAAACAAGTCAAGGATTTGGGGGATCTGAGTGGTTAAGATGTCCTGTCTTGTACTCCTTTTTTACTGAGATCGAGTCTTCCTAATTCGTCAATACGGATAAGCTTTACCCGGATTTCGTCCCCCACCTTCACCGCATCAGAAACATTCTTTACGAATTCATCGCTAAGTTGCGAGATATGAACGAGACCTTCTTTACCCGGCATAATTTCCACAAAGGCGCCAAAATCAGTTACCCGCTTTACCTTACCCAAGTAAACCTCTCCCACCCGGGGCTCTCTGATTAAGTCTTTGACCATCATCAGAGCCTTATTTGCCCCTTCCTCATCAGGCGAGCTTATAGTTACCTTTCCTTCCAGATCATCTATGTCGATCTCCACGCCGGTCTCTTTAATAATCCCCTTGATAATCTTTCCCCCCGGGCCAATGATGGCACCAATTTTGTCCAGTGGAATGGTAAGGATAGCAATTCTAGGAGCGTAGCTAGAAAGTTCTGACCGAGGTTTACTTATCACCTTTTCCATTTCTTTCAGAATTAAATCCCGGCCAATTTTTGCCTTATAAAGAGCCTCCTCCACAACTTTTATACTGATTCCTGAGACCTTGATGTCTAGCTGGAGAGCAGTAATGGCCTCCTTCGTTCCAGCTACCTTGAAATCCATATCTCCTAGATGATCTTCCAGGCCCTGAATATCGGTTAAGATAATAACCTTATCACCTTCCTTAATCAGACCTATCCCCACACCGGCTACCGGCTCGGAGATAGGAACCCCGGCATCCATTAAAGAAAGACTCCCTCCACAAACGGAGGCCATAGAAGAGGAGCCATTTGATTCAAGAATGTCAGAGACCAGCCTTATGGTATAGGGGAAGGATTCTTCATCAGGAAGAACAGGCAGAAGAGACCTTTCGGCCAGGAAACCATGTCCTATCTCTCTTCTCCCCGGGCCTCTCAGAAATCGGGCCTCTCCCGTAGAAAATGGAGGGAAATTATAATGAAACATAAATGTTTTGGAGATTTCGCCCTTGTGCAGTCCATCAATTATCTGCTCATCGGATGAGGTGCCCAAGGTTGTCACCACTAGAGATTGGGTTTCTCCTCTGGTAAAAAGCCCGGATCCGTGGACACGGGGAAGTATCCCTACCTCACAGCTAATGGGTCTTACCTCATCGATTCCACGAAGATCCCATCTTTTCCCTCTCAATGATAAGTTCTCTCATCTTCCTTTTCTTTAGCTCATCGAGGACATCTAGAAAATCTCTCTCTTTTTCCGGATAGTCAGATGATAACTTCTCCAAAACTTCCTCTTTCACTTTCTCAAGGTAGTTATCTTTTCGGTCTTTGGCCCAATCAGATCCGATGGCTTTGATCTTATCTTCAGCAAAATCTGTTACTTTCCTTCTAATCTCTTCTTCAATTTGATAAAGAGGAAACTCCTTTTTCTCTTTTTTTGCCTGGCTGATGAATTCTTCCTCTAACTCAATTATTCTCTTAATGTAGGAGTGGGCTACCTGGAAGGCCTCTAGAATAACTTCTTCTTTTACCCGGTTGGCATACCCCTCCACCATAATCAGTCCCTCTTTGTTTGCTACTACCACAAGATTCAACTCACTTTCTTTGAGCTGGTTATCCCGAGGATTAATAACAAATTTTCCTTTTATTCTACCCACTCTTACTCCCCCGATAGGTTGAACGCAGGGAAAGTCAGCCAGGGATAGAGCCAGGCAGGCTCCAATGATACTGAGAACCGCAGGTTGGTTGGGCTCACTGGCCGAGAGAACTGTAGCAATCACTTGAACTTCATTTCTGAATCCCTGGGGGAAAAAAGGACGAATAGATCTATCTATCAACCGACTGGAAAGTATCTCCTCATCAGAAGGTCTTCCTTCTCTTTTGAAAAATCCCCCGGGAATCTTTCCCGCCGCATAAGCTTTCTCCCGATAATCTACAGTTAAAGGAGCGAATCCCCCATCTTCCTGAATAGTGGGAGAGATCACCGCCGTGACGAGAACTATGGTATCTTCGTATTGAACCAGCGCCGCGCCGCTACTTTTCTTGGCTACTTTACCTGTTTGCAGAATTAATGCTCTTCCCTCTAGTTTCCTTTCTATTCTGGTGATCTTATTTTCTTCCATTGGTTACCTTCTTAATCCCAGTGTTTTTATCAAATTTTGGTATCTTTTAATATCCTCACTCTTTAAATAATTGAGAAGTTTTCGTCGTTGCATCACCAACTGGACAAGTCCCCTCTTGGAACTTTGATCTTTTTTATGATTAGCCAGATGCTCAGTCAAATTACTGATCTTCTCACTAAGCACCGCTACCTGAACCTCAGGTGAACCAGTATCATTAGGGTGATGGCCAAACTTCTCTCTTAAAACCGCCTTTTTTTCCTTACTTATACTCATTTTTTTCTCCCCATGTAAAGTATCTTCTTGATTTATACTAACACATTTTAAAATAAATGTAAAGGGCAGACCAAATCAGGTCATCCTCTCACGGGAAGATAAACTACGGTAGAGAGAATTAAAGGGGGCTCCCGAGCCTCCTCATCCTGAGTGCTAATGGTAATCTTTACCGCTTCCGGGAGGGTATCATCAGCATCGTCCGGCGTTCCCTCGGTTGAATCCCAGAATCTCTGCCATTGATCCTGACTACAGTATGAAAAAGTCAAATTTAAGACCCCCTCGGCCAGCGTAGCTGAAGCTCCACTAGAAAAGGAATCTAGGTGAGTTTTTATTCTTCTGCAGAGTCTGTCTTGGGATAAACTATACTCTATCTGCCGAAGATCATACGCCCCTACTGTATTAGGTGTGTTTGAGACAGAAATGAAGGCGAGGAAAGATTCATTGCCCTTGAATATCAGATGAGGATCACCCCGGCTGATAAAAGCGGCTCTTATTTCCCGACTCATTAAGTCTAAACTCATCCGGGCATTTTGATACATCCTGGTGCGAGCTTCTCCTTTCTGCCAGGCAGCCGAACTTCCCCAGAAGACCCCATAAAGAGCTCCCATTAGGATCACCAGAATAGCGCAGCTCACCATGATCTCAACCAGGGTAAAAGCTTCTTCTTTTTCCCGCATCAGTTTGATCATAATTTATAGATTCAGAAGTTCCCCTCCCGTTTTAATTATACCTGGCCAAATAAGTAACCAGCTCTAAATACTGCCGGGGATTATTTTTATCTTCAGCTCCAGGTTCCTCATATAAAATTCTCACCCTTACCTTCTGAAGATTGGGAGTTTCCGTATCCCACCACTCCACCTCATAGCTATATCCTTTGTATTCTTCGAACTTCCCTTCCCCTGTCCCGTGACCGGTAGCCTCCTCAGGAAAGGCCTCAC
This sequence comes from Candidatus Aerophobota bacterium, assembly GCA_030616535.1. Lineage (GTDB taxonomy): Bacteria > Aerophobota > Aerophobia > Aerophobales > AE-B3A > AE-B3B. Next base: position 11,802 of record JAUWXE010000004.1, on the reverse strand, counting down.
TTAAATCATCATATCCTCTTCTTTTTATCTCCTCCATCAGTGTCTGCCCTAAAAGAGAAGCAGTTGAATATCGCTCTACTTTTTGCTCTATTCTAAGACCCAGAGGAAAGAGTCTGACTACCATCAAAAGACCCCCGGAAAGAATGGCCGTAGCCAGGATAACCTCAACCAGAGCGAACCCCATCTGAGCTAAATAAGTCCGTTTCTTAAAGCTCTCCATTCAATGTTTTTCCGGATAAACCCTGATATAACCAGTGGTAGAGCTAATGGTAATGGTATACCACCTTCCACTATCCTCATTCTTAAGGTAGATCGAGCCAGTCTCCGCCGTCCCTTGAGGAAAGAAAGAAAACCTGTCATCATCAGGATCATCAAATTCCACAATTCCATCCTCCTCCTCCCTTTTCGAAAGATCTGGATCAGCAAAGACTACATTCTCTGAAAGTGAATGTTTCCCTTCTATCACCATCCCCTCTTCGTCTTCAATCCAGTATTTTCTTCGAGCCGGGTCGAAGACAACCCGGTATTCTTTTCTTTTAGTGATGGCGAGCCGACGTGCCCATCTCAGGGTAGAGGCAATATCCTCGGCTGAGTTTTTCAGACGGCTCCGGGAGATGAAACTACTGGCAGAGAGAATAAATAAAAAGACAACTACGCTCACCACACCCACTACCACCATCAGCTCTATCAAAGTGAATCCAGATTTTCGAGCCATCACCTTTCTTAACTACCAGTTATTAATATCATCCTCTAAATACCCATTGGCTGAACCCGGACCATTAGGATTCAGCTCATCTATGACTCCATCCCCATCATCGTCTATCTCATTCTGGCAATAATCACCGTCTTTGAATTCATCACCATCAATACTATTGGTTCCCGTCTTTCCATCAGATCCCTTAGAATAGATATCGTAACTACTTTTGTTATGAAAGGGAGGGAAAGTGGAAGGATTTCCATCAAGATCAGCCGCGTAGAAATAGACATGAACTCGGTCATTTCTCCCTTTGTGCCAGGGATCGAGAAGCTCACCAGCCTCGTTTACCTCCCTTTGTTTGAACTCCAGGTAAGGTCCATTCCATTCCGGATCCTTCCAGACAGGATTCTCAGGGGCAGGCGAGAGAGCCTCTCTTAGAGAAGCAGAACCCCTCTCATCAGGGGGATAATGTCCCGTGTCAATTTTATACATACTTATGGCTGTCTCTAACTCCGCTATGAAGGACTTGGCTGCGGTCCTTTTTGCTCTTCCGGTAGCCTGCAGGAAGTTGATGGTGGCAACCGCCGATAAAACTGCGATAATTGCCACCACTATCAAAAGCTCCAACAGGGTAAAGCCGGTCTCTCTTCTTACCCTACTAGCGACTTTTTTATCCTCTCTTATCTTCCTCCTCATCTGTCCCCATAAGAACAGGTATTTCTTCCTCCTAGTTCTTAAGAACAATCTATTTACGATTGCACCTTACTGTGGGTAAAATGGGGACGTGATTATTTTCCCAAAAGCATTTTCTTCCCTCTTATCCCCTCCCGTTCAAATATAGTAAAAAATGGGGGGTTGTCAAACCGAGCCATAATCCCTATTTTAAAATACTCCCCCTATGGCGAAGAATACTCGAGCCTCTTTCTTTTCCCAATCAAGGGGCCAGGCTATGCCCAACCTCAGGATTAAAGAATATTTGCCAAAGGGAAGGAGCCTCAGGCGAAACTCAGCTCCCCAACTACGTTTGAGCTTGAACTTTTTGTCCCAGGCATCCCCGGCATCATAGAAAAGAGCCGCTCCCAGTCGATCAAGATAAAGGTTTGGAAATCCCCCCATTCTCTTAACCCACAAAAATCTATATTCCAGGGAAGAAAGAAGAAGGTTTTCCCCCTCCAGGAAGTCTCGGGGATAACCTCGCAGAGAATTTACTCCTCCCAGGGAAGCTAAGACTTTTACTTTCTCGCCTCGGTTTTCTATTTTGCGGCCAAGCAGCCTCAAAGCCAGACTGCGGTTATTCTTAAAGCGTTTATAATTTGCAATCCCTGCCTCATAAGCAGTATAATTTAGCTCACTACCGATATCCTTTTCCGAGTATTCTGCCCCCAGATAAAGCAATCTTCCCGACCTCTCAAGACCAGGATCACAGGTGGGAGTAAGACTGGCAAATTGCCAGATCCCCTTAATTCTATTCATCCTGCCCCGCCAGGATTCCGGTGAGAGAAAGAGCGAACTTTCCCCGGACTCGGTATGAAAAAAAAGACCGAAGGTTTGTTTATCGGTGAGAGAGTAGCTCAAGCCTGCCAGAGCTCCACTTGAATGCCTCAGCTTATAAACTTCCCCCCAGACTGTGGGTCCCAACTCCCGGTTAACATAGGCCAGATCATATTGTAATCCCTCGGTTAGCAAAGTAGAAAAGTAAACATTATGCTTTTCCAGGGTATCAGAAGCATAGGCATCCAGGGAAATATATGAATAGTCAGGACTCACGGAAACCCAGGGAAGGATATAGTGAACTCGCAGACGAGGCCGATAGGGACGGGAAGAAAGAGGGAAATCAAGTGCCCTATCTTCATTATTTTTCGGATGTTCAGCAATGATCTTTGGGGTCCTTTTAGGCTCAAGGTCGGTCAATTCAGCCTCATTTAGGGGCTTGAGAGCGAAAAGATAAAGAGAAAACCTTTGAGCCTGATAGGCGGAGAGCACCACTCTCTTTTCATCGGAAGAGATGGCCGGTTCGAAGACCCCATCTCTCACTCGGGTATACTGCTCGAGTCTTTTTGTTACGAGATCGACTGAATAAAGGTTAAACACCCCGTCTTTTCGATTGGAAATAAAGTAAACTTTCCTTCCCTCAGGAGAAAAGACCGGGCAGCGATCATCGGCATCATCTAGAGTGAGAGGAGAAAAGACCTTTTTCTTTAAATCCAAAAGATAAATATCCCTTTTTCCCTGGCAAAAAGAAGCAAAAGCTATCTTTTCCCCATCGGGCGAAAAAGAAGGAGAGAAATTTTGGGTTAGTCCATCGTGACTATCGGTAAGAGAAAAAAACTTACCGGTTTTAATCTCCAGAAGGTAAAGATTCGAGTTTCCCCCCTCCTGCTTCACAAATGCTATTTGGTCCCCACTGGGGGAAAAAGTGGGCTGACCTGCCCGCAAGCCGTAGGTTAGCCTTCTTTTTCTTTGAGTCTTGATATCAATAAGATAGAGATCCCTCAAAAAAGCTCTTTCAGGGGCAAAAAACTGCGTCTTTGAGTAAACAATCTTATTTCCATCCGGGGAAAAAGAGATATACGAATTAACCCCCTTATCCAACCTCTGGACTGCCTTCGTTTTTAGATCCATGAGATAAAGGTCAAAAATGGCGTAGTCATATCCCCGATTAGAGGTAAAAGCAATTTTATCTTCGGAGGGAGAGAACACGGGATGCATATTTTTCCTGCCCTGAGAGGTTAAGAGTGATTCTGGGGTGAGAAATGGATCAGATGCATCTTCTTTTTCCTTGCTATATTTATCCATGATCCAATTTCGCCATTCGGTGTAGAGGGTGGAGGAATCCTTACCCACTACACTCTTTAGTGCTTCATCAAAATTTAGAAAATGAGGCAGAGGATAAAGAGCCACTCCCCCCGTGGTGAGGCTAATCTGGCCTACAAGCTGGTAAAGGGGCTGACTGCGAAGATGAGTTAAAATCCCGGCTATCTTATCCTTTCCATAAGTTTGAAAGATATAGCGGACGAAACTGTCTGATTGATAGTAACCGGAAATTCTTCCCCAGCCCTCAAAGAAATAAAAAGCAGCTAAATCTGCCTCTGACATAATGGCCCTCTGGCGTACCTCATCCCCTACCATCATCCTCTTCAAGGAATGTAGTTCTTCTCCCTCATATTGAGCCAATCCCTCTATGAACCACATGGGGAGAACCAAACTGGCCATCAGCCGTCGTAAAGGAAAGACCGATTCCTGAATGGCGGCGAAGGTCACTACGTGGGTAAATTCATGAGCAATGACCTCTCTTGCCCAGGGGAGATCCCCGGAGCCCTGAGCAGGATCTGATTGAGCCTGGATGACTATCTTTCCAGTTAGGGTAGAGGTGTATCCTCCGGTGGTGTCGTTGTAGTTTTCAACAATGATGGGAGTTTTCCGAGAGGGCTGGTAGCCTAAATCAGAGGTAATGCGAGGATAGATTTCCTCAGCGATTCTGGCTGAGGCTTGAGCGAAAGTCTCCTCCCCTTGGTGATAGTGGATAAGGAAATGAGGAGTTTCTATGACTTTCCACCTCAGCTCGGGATGATTAAACTCTGCTAAAGTAATTTTGGGAACAAATATGAAAAAGAAAAAAAGGGGCACGAACCACCCCTTTCTCCCAAAAATCCCTTTCAATCTTACTCTCCCTGATATCCCGAAAACATAGTCCTGCGAGTCAGATGAGCTTGACTACCTTTACCTTTATCTCCCGTACACTTTCAATACCTACCGTCTTATTGAGATAGGTCTTCACTACGGTCTGTAGCTCGTCTATCAGTCGGGGAACCTCTCCTTGAGCCTGTGCCGAGAGGGTAAGATAAACATCCACTCCCTCGTCACTTGATTTTATAGCTGCCTTGATATCTTCAACTCCTTCAACTTCTTTACCAATCCGCTGAATGAACTCGCTGATTGCTTTTTGAGAGATTTCCACTGCGCCCAGGGGATTCTTTAAAGGAATAACTGCTCCTCCGGCCTTGGTCCTGGTTAAAAAGGGAAGGTAAAGACTCAGTCCAAATAAGAAACCAAAAATGAGCAGGATAATCGATCTGGTCAACACTGTTTGCTCAACAAAGGTAAGCCATCCATAGACAACAAACCTATCAAACAACCCCATGACTACCAGAAATCCTCCTAAAGAAAGAAGGGCTAGACCACAAACCCCTACTCCCCACAGGACTTTCTGATAAAGTCTCATTTTAGCCTCCTTGGAAACGATTTATGAGGAAGATTTAATTCCCCTTATTTTTATATCAACCTTTGCTATCTTGGTGCCTAGAGTCTTTTCTATTTCTTCCCTGACCTTCTTCTGGGTCTCTTCCACAATCTGAGGGACAAAGCCTCCCTCACGTATCAGTAGTTCTAAAGAAATTGCCATTCCCTCTTCTAACTTCTTTACTTTAATTCCTTCCCCGAATAGGTTTCTCTTAATACTATGAATTCCCTCAACTTGCCCTACTGCTTTTCTGATGAGTTCCAACGCGACCTTTTTGTCAACCTCATATCCTTGGGCTTCAGCCATCATAATCTCCTTTACACCCCTAGCTTCAGGAGCTGGTCCTCAACGAAATTGGTATAAAACTCACCCTTTCTAAAGTGTTCATTTTCTATAATGCGCTGATGGAAGGGGATAGTTGTCTTTATTCCTTCGATGACAAACTCCTCCAGAGCCCGTTTCATGCGAACCCTAGCTTCTTCTCTACTTTCCCCCCAGGTGATGAGTTTGGCCAGCAAAGAATCGTAAGCCGAAGGAATATTGTAGCCGGAATAGATATGGGTATCTATCCTAATTCCCGGTCCTCCCGGGAGGTGGAAGGCTGTGATCTTACCAGGGCAGGAGGCAAAATTTTTTTCTGGATCTTCAGCATTAATTCGACACTCTATGGCAGCGCCCTGTATCTTTATATCCTCCTGACTATAGGGTAAATTATCTCCTGCCGCAATGACAATCTGATCTTTAACCAGATCCTTACCGGTAACCATCTCGGTCACCGGATGTTCTACCTGAAGACGAGTGTTCATCTCCATGCAGTAATACTTTTTATCCTCATCCAGTAAAAATTCGACTGTTCCTGCTCCTACATATCCTAGCTCTCTGGTTACCTTTACGGCAACCTTTCCTATTTCCTGGCGCAAAGACTCATCTAGAACCAGAGAAGGAGACTCTTCCATTAGCTTTTGATATCTTCTCTGGATGGAACAGTTTCTTTCCCCAAAGTGAAGGACCTTCCCGGATTCATCGGCCAGTATCTGAAATTCAATATGGATGGCTCTCTCTAAATATTTCTCCACATAAAGATCCGGTTTTCCAAAGGAAGCCTTAGCCTCCTGCCGGGCCAAATCAAAAAGAATATCCAGATCTTTTTCCTCCCACACTACCCTCATCCCTCGACCCCCTCCACCCAAGGCCGCTTTTAATATCACGGGATAACCAATCTGGGAAGTTGCTTCAGCCGCTTCTCTTTTATTTCTGATGATCTGCTCCGAGCCAGAGATTATGGGGACCCCAGCCCTGGCCACAGTATTGCGTGCTTCCACTTTATTGCCCAGTTTTTTAATTAGCTCGGGATGAGGCCCGATGAACTCCACTCCTGAGCTACGACAAATTTCTGCAAACTGCTCATTTTCAGCCAGAAACCCATATCCAGGATGAATGGCGTCCGCTCCAGCTACCTCAGCCGCACTAATTATGCGAGGAACATTAAGATAACTTTCCGCCGGCTCGCGTGGACCAATACAGATAGCCTCATCAGCAAACCTCACCGGCAGAGAGTGCTCATCTTCCTTGGAAAAAACCACCACCGTCTCAATCCCTAGCTCTTTACAGGCTCTTATTATACGAAGAGCAATCTCACCCCGATTGGCAATGAGGATCTTGGCAAACACTATCCCCCCTCTATCAAAAATAGCTCCTGGTCATATTCTACCGGATGTCCATTCTTAACCAAAATTTCTTTAATCCTTCCCTCTGCCTCCGAGGTTATCTCGTTCATCACTTTCATGGCCTCTATAACACAAAGAGTTTGCCCTACCACCACCTCATCTCCAACTTCTACGTAAGGCTTCTCTTCTGGAGAAGGAGTCCTGTAGAAGGTCCCCACCAGAGGTGAGCGAACAGAAATTAGTGGTTTTTTCTCTTTTAGCTCTTTTTTTCTTGGTTTGACCCCTTCTACTTCCTTAGACTGAGATGCAACCTCGGATTCTACCATAGCCTTGGCAGACCACCCCTTTGGCTGTTTGGCCAGCCGGAACCTCGTTCCACCCTCCTCTATCTCTAATTCAGATAGGAAAGAGGACTCAAAGATCTCAATTACTTTTTGTAGTTGTTTGAGATCCATTCTTTACCCCCACATCTCCGTAACTGTCTCATCTTTTACTTGCATACTCTCCGGATCTTGTATCCAAGCGAATTATGTCCCCCTCTTTTATGAAAAGAGGAACCCGAAGGCGATAACCAGACTCCAAAATCACCAACTTAGTGGCTGAGCCCACTGTATCTCCTTTGACTCCGGGAGATGCCTTTTTTACCCGAAGTTCAACAAAGATGGGAAGTTCTATCCCTACAATTTTTTCCTCATAGAGGCGAATTTTTACCTCCATATTCTCTCGGAAAAAGTTTACTTTCTTTCCCAGGGTGCTTTTAGACAACACCCTTTCCTCGAAAGTTTCTGAATCCATAAAATAAAAATTTTCCCCATCCTGGTAAAGACACTGGGCAGATCTTTCCTCAATAAAGGCATCTTTTATTCTCTGCTCAGGCTGAAAAACTCTCTTTATACTCTGAAGATTCTGAAGACCTTTTAGTTTGGTACGCACAAAAGCCCCTCCTCTGCCCCTTTTTACGTGTTGAAATTCCTCAACTTCATAAAGCTGCCCCTCTAGATCTATGGTCATTCCAGCCCGGAGATCATTCGCCGTAATCACCTTAGAATCTTACCTCCTTCATTAGTTACCATAACCATTAGTTCTTCTCTAATTCCTCCTTCTCCCGGTAGATAAACCCCTGGCTCCAGGGTAATCACCATGCTTCTTTTTAGAATCTTTTTAGATTTAGGACCAATAACTGGCTGCTCGTGAACCTCCAATCCTACCCCATGTCCGGTATTATGAAGAAAAGCATTTAGATAGCCAGTTTCTTTTAGCCTCTTCCTTACCAGCTTGTCTATCTGGGAACAGGGCACTCCTGGGTTTATTTTCCCCACCGCTTCTTTTTGGATCCTACTTATTAAATCACGAATCTGATACCACTTCTGGTCTACCTCACCAAAAAAAATAGTCTTGGTGATATCAGAACAATACCCTCCTACTTTAGCTCCCAGGTCGAGAAGAACCAGCTCGTTCCCTCTTAACCTGCGCTCTGTTGGTCTACCGTGAGGTAAAGAAGTTCTTTCCCCAAAGAGAACTATGGGAGGGAAGGCTTCGCTGTCGGCAGATTTCCTTAAGAAATACACCATCTCAGCAAAGAGCTCTTTTTCGGTTATTCCCGATTCAAGAAGCTCCTCCGCATGATCAAATGCGGCCTCAGTTAAGGTATGAGCCTCTTTGATTAAGGATAATTCTTTTTCGTCTTTTACCTCCCTCAAAGCTTCCACTAATTGAGGACAGGGAACAAAATCCACCTCTTTAATTTTACTTAGCTGGCCATACTCCTCATAAGAAAGGTGAGATGCCTCAAAACCTATTTTTCTTCCAGGAAATTTCTTGCATACCCGAGATAATGTAGCGGGAAAAGAATCTCGCTGAATGACTATCTGCCAATCCTTAAGAGTAAGCTTTGCCTCTTCGGCAAAAAGGGGAGTAGTTATGAAGAACTTTTCCTTTCCCATAAACAGGAGCTTGCCTTCCACCCGGGTCCCGCTAAGGTACTCCACATTATGAGGCTCCCAGTTTAAAAAAGCACTTAGCCTCTTTTCCTTTAACTTTTGCTGCAGCCGAGATAGGCGAGAGTCTATGGAGCTCATTGGAGATACTTTTTTAGCTTCTCATCTTTTAGTAGTTCGTTAACAAGATCCTTTACCTTCTGCGCTTCTTCCTTTCTTACCACCAGAATGCCTTTTTCTGTATTTATGATGATCACATCAGAAAGTCCGATTGCTCCGAGAATTTTATCTTCCCGGTTAATAAATATACAGTTACTACTTTCCCTCTCCTCAACCACTCCCCTGATAATATTTCCCGCTTTATCTTTAGAAAGGACCCTTTCCAGCGCCTTCCAGTCACCTATATCATCCCAGAAGAAATCTCCCGCTACGGCCACTACTGAAGAGGCCCTCTCCATTATCCCATAGTCAATTGAGATTTTAGGCAAGGATGGATAGACCTCCCTTATCACCCTTTGCTCATCTTTTGTTCCCAGGGCCTCCTCAATCCTCATTAATCCCTGATAAAGTTGGGGAAGATGTAATTCCATCTGCTTGAGAATAGTGGTCGGTGTCCAGGCGAAGATCCCCGCATTCCAGAGGAAACTACCCTGCTCAAAGAATTCTTTAGCCTTTTTATGGGAAGGCTTTTCGGTAAATCTTTTCACCTCAAAAAGAGGAATCCCATTAAGATCCTCTAATTTGCTTCCGATCTCGAGGTATCCATAGCCGGTCTCGGCACGGGTAGGCTCGATACCGATAGTTACCAGGAGGCCCTTCTCTGCCTGCTTGGCTGCCGCATAAATGATTTCCGCGAATCTTTCCTCATCCCTTATGAGATGATCAGCGGGAAGCACAACCATAGAATCATCGCCCTTTCCCCTTCTTATCCAAACACTGGCAAATCCAATGCAGGGAGCAGTATCTTTTCCTTGCGGCTCAGCTATTATGTTATCCGCAGGAAGCTTTGGAAGTTGAGAGACAACCGCCTCCTTTAACTCCTCTCTAATCACCAGAAAGGTATTCTCCCGTCCAAAAAGATGGGAGGCTCTGCGGTAAGCTGCCTGAAGAAAGCTTTCCTTCCCTGCTAGACTTAAAAGATGCTTGGGGTGAGTTACTCTGCTCTCCGGCCAGAGCCTCTTTCCCAATCCCCCTGCCATAATCAAACCTACACTCATGTGTTGACTCCCCTTGGGGTCTTTATGTAACATCTAGACTGATTCTATCACAAAGTCCCGTCTTGTCAATTTATCCACAAAAGAGCTTCACTAATACCAATCCTTCCACAATCTATCAAATTCTGCTCGGTACTTTTTGGCCAGGGAGGGACTGTGGATGATGATAAGGTTTTCCCTGTTCTGATAGGTAGCATGCCAGGTAGGATTAAAAGAGCCAGTGATTACTAGAGAATCATCGACTACGAAGAACTTATGGTGCATGAAATAGAAGTTTCTGTCCCAGATTATCTTCATTCGGAGCCGCTTTAGACCACGACATTGAGAAAAGGGACTGTCCTGATCCTTCTCCATTATCCCTCTCACCTCCAGATTCTCAGCGTATTTATGTACCAGAGCCTGGGCGATTTTTTTGGAAGTGAAGGAAAAAAGAGCAAAGTAGATATTCTTCTTGGCCTTTTTTAGCTCTCTGATGACGGCCTCCTCTAGATTATCCTGAGGAGAGAAATAGGTTTCAATCAAACTATGGTCAACTTTAAGAGGAGGGTAAACCCATCTAGGCCGGGATAATGGTTCCTGCCATAGTCTTTTAAACTCCTGGATAAAATTTGCCGCTACCTCAGAAGAGTTAATAACTACGACGTTGTTGTTCTCCCGGTAGGCTCCCGACTCTGTAGGATTGAAAGACCCTGTCCAGACAATTCTTTTATCGATGACACAAAACTTATGGTGCATAAAACTTTCAGGATCACCGTCTTTTCTTATAAGGCCAAATTTAGCAAGATAGTTGGATTGGGAACCCTGGTCCCGGGAGGTTAAGTCATCGGTGAATATCCTTACCTTGACCCCTCTTTGGTGAGCGCGAGTGAGAGCACGGGAGAGCTTTTTAAGTCCTATCTTGTAAAAGGCAGCGTAGATACTCTCTTTGGCTTCATCTATTAAGTAGATAAGATGAGGATAAAGAGGATCTTGGGGAGAGAAGTAGGCAACAAAAACTTCTTCCGAGGGAAAAACAACCGAATCGCTTTCTTTCTGGCAGCCATTGAAGAATACAATGAGGAATAAAAGAAAGAGTAGAACTAGTTTTCTAGCTACCTCGCATTTATCTGACACTTTCCATTCATCTCTCTGAGGATGAAACTACCTCAAGGTTATATCATTAAGAAATGGTTACCGTTGCAGTATGTCCCAGACGATGCAGATATTCACGACAATCTTCCCAGGAGAGACCAAATTCTTTTACATCAGCTAAGCCGAGTCGAGCTAAAATATCCCTTATTAGCTGGAAATCTTTCTTATCAAAATCTTCCTCGCAAAGCATCCTCTCTGCCCAATTGACCAAATTGTTCAAGGAAATTTCACCATTTAGATAATTTGTTAACTTCTCTGTTAAAATATCTTTAGTAACAAGCATCTCATCACCTCCTTAACTTCTTATGTCCTCGATCCACCAAGAAGCTTCTTCAAGATAAATACTCGCCTTCTTATAAATGGTGTTTATACCATAACTCCAGGTCTTCATTTCTGGATTACTCTTTTCAAATGGCCTTTTTATATTGCAACACAGCTTCTCTAGCACAACTATAAACTTCTTATGACATGGGTCTTCGGAATTATTTTAGCAGGAAAGGTGGAAGGCGTCAAAAAGACACCCGATTTGGAGGGCTTTTTGTAAGTTAGGATTTAGTGCTGATTACAGTGGGTATTTTTTGATTAAGTTGGTGAAAAGTCTTTGATGATGAGGATTTTGGGGAATGTCGCGCGCAACACTGGGTTTTAAGCCAGAATCGGGATAGAATTAAGGACCCGACTTAGCCCCGGCAGGGTCATGGTCTGCCCGGCCCAAGGAGCCTGCCTTATTAGAGCTAAGATGCGGGTGCGAAGGATGTTTTAGGGATATATAGGTTAGTGTGCACGTAATCTTGGCCAGTCTTTCAGTGGGGAGCGAAGCCTCACCCCGACACCAAGATTTTTGGTCTCTTCTGGTACAGAAATACTGCATAGCTTGAGAAGATGAAGGAACCATAGGTTGGTAGAGTTTGCGGGC
>JAUWXE010000026.1 GCA_030616535.1 Candidatus Aerophobota bacterium | reverse complement strand
TTTAGGAAGGTGGTGAGAATTCCTATTGTCTTGGCAAGAAACGGATTGTTACACTCTTTCCATTTGATCCATGTTTGCTTCGTTTGGCCTATCGTAATAAAAGTATTACCGATTTATGTAAAGTACTATGTGGAGGTCAAACGAATAACAGATAAATATTATTCTGCGGAGAAAGAGATACGTTATTGGCAACAGAACAAAGAAGAGTTGTTGAGGCTTGGAAAGAGAGGATATAGAATAAAAATAGAAGATTTGGGATTAAATCAAGGAAAACTTCAATCACTTAAAAAAGTCCAACAGCAGTCGCATGAAGTGGTGATTGCTGAAATAGACCAAGACGGATTTCTGCTATCGCACTTTGGGGTAATCCGAAATGCACCAACTGTTTCCCAGAACCAGTTTCTAGTGCGAAAACATTTTAATCTGAAATTGACAGTCATAGATGGATATGTTGGTGTAAAAAAGGACTACAAAGGTGACAAAGTGTCCTTTGTAAATGAGATAAAAGTGCTTCATTGCCTTGGACTCGCTGGCTGCAATGTGCCTGCCATAATGGATGTTGATTTTGATAATTTGACCTTAACGTTCTCATACGTCTTGGGGCGTGTCCTTCGTGAAGAATTAGCCAGGAGCGGTGCTGTTTTACGTGACCGTGATGTGGATAATAACTCAGGCTTCGTAGGTCTTGACCGAGAAGAAAAACGGCTTAAGCGTATCCAAGAAGGCAAACGTGTTTTACATAATGTGATTGATTCGCAATTTGTAGAGAGTCTGTTTACTGAATTGAATAAAATTCATGCATCTGGTTTCATATTGAGGGATATAAAATATGGAAATATGGTAATTGAAAAGAAATCCGGTAAACCGTATTTAATTGATTTTGAGGGAGCTCGCCATTACCCAAACTTAGGAAAAAATTCTTTCAGAGTCTTGCGTGAGCGAGATATAGAAAAATTCAATCTGCTTTTTGGTGTGGAAAAGTTGGTTTACAAATGAACCGGAGGTAGTGTCAAAATAACATTCTGTAGCTGATCTATTAAAGGAGTTATCTAAAAAGCATCCAGTTCCAGGGGAGTTTATGAATCGAGCTTTAGAACGTGACAAAGTCCATTTACCTACTAGATATGCCCATCTCTCCCCTTCAGGATCTCCGAGAACTGGTTACACAAAAGAAGAACCAGGGAGGCTAATCCAACATTCACAGAAGATTGTCAGATTCTGTTCGGGTCTTCTATCGAAAATTTTGTCAAACGAAATTACCAATGTAATTCAACCAGGGAAAAACTGAACCGAGTTCCCTTTTATATTCTGGATGAAAGAGGCAAGCTGATTCTCATTTCCTATCCAAGGTAACTTGTGTGACTTCACCAGAATGTAGCGAGGAGATGGAGAAAAGTCTTTCTGTTTTCTTTCCGGTGTTTAGTGAGGAAGATAATAACGAATCGGTCGTATAATCTGCCTTAAGATTTTTACCGCTATTACAAAAAATTACGAGATTATCATCGTCGACGATGGTAGCGAGGATCGGATCCCCCAGATAGCTGATAAGCTAGCGCAGCAGCACCAAGAAGAGCATTTTTCTACTGTATTTGGAGACAAATATACCTCATCTATGCTTATGCTGAGGGTTAAAGGGAGGGAATGAAAAATATAAATAAGGATAAGTTAATGGTCGAAGCAAGCATAATTATCCCCACCTATAATCGTAAGAGTATATTAGAAAAATGTTTGGAAGCTCTTTTTAATCAGAATTATCCAAAAGATAAATATGAGATAATCTTGATAGATGATGGTTCCACCGATGGGACGGAGAAGATGGTGAGTTCACTCTCACCCCCCTGCCAGCTGAGGTATATAAGAAGTGAAAAGCGTGTTGGTCCGTTCATATCCAGAAACAAAGGAATTGAGATTGTTCAGGGAATATATATTATCTTTGTGGACAGCGACGTAATTGTAGTACCTGAGTTCATCCAAGAACATTTGGAGTTTCATCACTTTTACGGGGATGGGATAGTAAATGGCCAGCTTGTATATATCTCCAGTCTTGAACAGGTGGGAAAAAAGAGAAAGAGTGTGTGGGATATATCTTTTTCCTCTTTTGATACTGCCAATGTCTCGGTAAAAAAGGAATACATAAGAAAGGTGGGAGGATTTGCTATGAATCTACCTCTTTATGGATGGCAGGATGTTGAGCTGGGATACAGGCTGGGGAAAATCGGGTTAAAGAAGAGGAAAAATCCAAAAGCTCTCGGCTATCACTTCAGAAAGTGGGCAGATACTTCTAATCTTGCCTTTCTAAAAGAGAAAGAGCTGATGCGGGGAATGAGTGGAGCTCTTTACTTTAAAAAACACCCCTGTTTTAAGGTTAAGCTCTCGGTGCGGGGAAATCCTCTGTTTGGTCTTGCCTTTATTGGTCGCTGGCTGGATGAAAATCCTCAAGGGAAAAGATTTTTTTTTCAAATTCAAAACAGGAATATCGAGTGGCTCAATGCCGCCCTTATTAAATTAATCCTTTGCCATCACTATCTTCGAGGATATTACCGGGAAATGAAAAAATAACTAGGGGAAAGATATGGAGATTTTCATTCCCGCCGACTCTCCGGGAGAGCTGGCTGGTTGGGTTCGGCCCCTGGTAGATAAGTTAAAGGAGAAGGCTCCCCAGATAAAAATTAACCTAATGATAACCCCCTATCAATACGCAAGTGGAATGGAGATAGAAGTTACCCGCCAGTGGCTCTATCACTGATAAAAAATCTTCCAGTCAGAGGAGGGATGCCAGAACAGTTGAAAAAGATAACCAGCCAAAGAGGGACAGCGGATAGGATAGCTAAAATAGGGTTAAGCAGGTAAAGAGGAGGGAAGCTAAATTGCATATTTGTTTTTTGAGTAACTGTTACGGAGAAGATAGGTCCGCCGCTTTAATTGCCAGGGAACTCAAAAAGTTCAGGCCACGAATTAAAATAACAGGCGCTCCCCTTGTCTCCTGCGGGAGAGAGTATATAAAAAGAGGAATTCCACTTCTTACCCGAGGTAAAGTTCCTCCTTCTGGAGGTTTTCCTACCAGAAGTTTAAAGGGATTTTTATTAGATCTATCCATTGCCCACGTACCCTTAAAGTATTTTTTAACTTTAAGAAAGATGCAAGCTGATATTGACTATGCTGTAGTTGTGGGGGATGTTCCTCTTTTAATTTTAGGGTATCTTGCCCTGCGCAAAGCAATCTTGTTCCTGGCTCCAGCAAAATCGGACTATCAGAGACCCCACTACAGGATTGAGGAGTTTTTTATGCGCAGAATCTCCGGTAAGGTTTTAACCCATGATGAATTTACCGCTAAAAATCTGCGCAAAAAGGGTATATCTGCTCTCTTCTTAGGCAATCCTATGATGGATGAATTAGTGCCCAGAGGGATTAACTTGGGTGAACCACCCATAGTAGGGATACTCCCGGGTAGTAGATCCGAGGCCTATAAGAATTTTATAAAGATACTTAAGGTAGTGGAGAGGGCAAAAGAGAAAGTGACATTTGTCTGTGCTCTGCCCCAATCCCTGGAAATAGGAAAAATAATCCATCTGGCCAGAAAAGATAAATGGGTTTATGAGAACGGGGTGCTTAAAAAAAATGAAAGAACCGTCCTTGTTGTCAGGAACGGATTTGAGGATGTGATTTCAAAATCAGAAATTATTATTGGTCTGGCAGGAACAGCCAATGAGCAGGCTGTCGGTCTGGGCAGGCCTGTAATCTCCTTTACTGGATATGGACCTCAGACAACTTTTAGGCGGATGAAGGATCAAGCTCGACTTCTGGGAGGAGCAGTTAAGTTTGTATCTGATTTCCCCAGTGGAGTAGTATCCGAGATTTCTTTTCTCCTTTCTAACCCGGAGGAGAGGATCAAAAGAGGCAAAATTGGCTCCCTCAGAATGGGACCTCCGGGAGGTGCAAGGAAAATTGCCAACCTGATAGTAAAGGAGTTTAATCTTTAAGGAAAATTAAGTATCTCTCAGCTGATAAGGTTTGTTCGGTTCTTCTTAAAAAGCTGAACCTCTTTCCATCATTTCCTTTATCTTCATAAGGTTAATGATATGTGCTCTTTCTCGTTCTTCAAGCTTCATAGTTATGTGCTTTACCGCCTGTTCTACCCTGGGGATGAAGATATACTCGAGGGCATTTACCCTTCTTCTAGTTCGCTCTATTTCCTTAGCTAGCCTCTCAACCTCATTCTCCTTCTCAGCCAGATGAAGCAGCGAGGGAACGAGATCCAAAAACGATGTCAAAGCAAGATCTAGCTTCCAGTTAGTCCCATAAAAACCATAAGATAAGGGTTCTCCCTCGGCTATTAATTGGTATTGAGGAGCTTTCATAAGGGTATAACCTGAGATTTCCACATCTATTCGCATCTCTGTCCACATAAGAGCTTCTTCTATCTCCTTTTCGGAGCTGAGCATCTTGGCCATCTGAAAATCGGCATAAATCCTTTCTAACTCTTGCCTAACCGTACCTTGCAGTTCCCGTACTTCTTTAACCAGGGGAAGGAATTTTTGGATTAACTCATCTCTTTTGTCTTCCAAAAGGTCATGGGCTCTTCGAGCCATGACTAGCCTTTGTCTCTGTTTTAGAAGCTCCATCCGGGTGGGATTGACCTGCAGAATTTCAGGCAAGTTAGAACCTCACTCTTCTTTGGAGTCTCGATGGCCGTATTTTTCTATAAACTCATCCCTCACTCTTTTTAACTCCGGGGTAGGAATCATTTTTAAAAGCTTCCAGCCAAGATCTAGAGTCTCCTCTACCTTCCTATCTTCATTTTCCCCCTGAGAGACAAATTCCTGTTCAAATTCATCAGCGAATTGAAGATATTTTTTATCCATCTCACTCAAAGTTGCTTCTCCCATAACCAGGGCCAGTTCTCTGATTTCCATACCTTGAGCATAGGCAGCGTAAAGTTGATTGGAAAGTTCCCGATGATCTTCCCGGGTTTTGCCTTCCCCTACTCCCTCATCCATTAAACGAGATAAAGAGGGAAGAACATTTATGGGGGGATAGATTCCCTTTTGATGAAGATTTCTTTGGAGTATTATCTGCCCTTCGGTGATGTACCCGGTAAGGTCAGGAATAGGATGGGTTTTATCATCATCAGGCATAGTTAAAATGGGAATTAAGGTAATGGAGCCTTCTTTTTCTTTGATTCTACCCGCTCGCTCGTAAATGCTAGCCAGATCTGTGTAAAGGTAGCCCGGGTATCCCCTTCTTCCCGGGACCTCCCTCCTGGCTGCAGATAGTTCCCGCAGAGCCTCTGCGTAGTTAGTCATATCAATTAAGATAACCAGGATATGCATCCCCTTTTTAAAGGCCAGGTATTCAGCACAGGTTAAGGCCATTCTGGGAGTGGAGATCCTCTCAATTACCGGGTCATCGGCAAGGTTCAAAAAAAGCGTAGTTTTCTCGATAGCACCTGATCTTTCAAAATCGGTGACAAAGAAATTTGCCTCCTCAAAGGTTATGCCCATAGCAGCGAAGACTACACCAAATTCTTCTTCTTTTGCTAAAACTCTGGCTTGTCGAGCGATTTGAGCGGCAACCTGTATATGGGGCAGACCGGCTCCAGAGAAGATGGGTAGTTTCTGCCCCCTTGACAAAGTATTAAGACCATCAATGGCTGATATTCCTGTCTGGATGAACTCAATTGGATAGGCTCGAGCCTCAGGATTCATTGGTCTTCCCCCTATATCTAGCCTTTCCTCAGGTATGATGGGTGGAGCATCATCCCGGGGTCTACCCCATCCATCAAATACTCTTCCTAGAATGTCCTCGGAGACTCCTAACTGGATTCCCTTACCGAGAAACTTTATCTGAGCTCCCTTGACTCCTAATTCGGTGGCCCGTTCAAATAATTGCACTAGAGCTGCCTCGGAGGTTACTTCCAGCACTCTACCCCGTCTCCTTTCACCATTAGAAAGTTCTATCTCTACCAGTTCCTCGTAAGAGACATCCGATACTTTATCTACCAGCATTAGC
Source organism: Candidatus Aerophobota bacterium (assembly GCA_030616535.1). GTDB lineage: Bacteria > Aerophobota > Aerophobia > Aerophobales > AE-B3A > AE-B3B. The sequence continues at coordinate 5,257 of JAUWXE010000026.1, read as the reverse complement.
GGACCGGTGAGCTCTTTTACCGTGGTATATTCTTTGATTCTCACACTGTGCCCCCAGTTTTGGTTATCAACTCACTAACCTCTGCTTTAAGCTTTTGATTGATCTTTTCCATCTCTCTTTCTACTTCTTTATCGGGAATATACTTGACCTTAGCAATATCTTCTCTTACGGGAAGAGAAGTAAGGTCCTTTAAAACCACACCTTTTTTTAAGGCGGTTAGGCATTCATCATAGTAATTTAGAACCACCTTGAGCATCAAATACTGTTTTTTAATTGAAGTATAGGTATCTATGGGATGAAAAGCAAATTGCTGCAGAAAGTCCTCTCTCAATGAGCGGGCTGTCTCCATAGCTATTCGGTCTTGATTAGACAGGGCATCCAGGCCTACCAGCCTCACCGTTTCTCTTAGCTCATCTTCCTTTTGAAGAAGGGCCATGGCTCTTCTTCTTAGGTCCATCCAATCAGCAGCCACTTCTCGTGCAAAATATCCCTTCAGATCATCCAGATAGAGGGAATAGCTGCGCAGCCAATGTATGGCTGGAAAGTGACGCTGATAAGCTAGTTCAGCCACCAGGGCCCAGAAAACCCTTACCACCCGTAAAGTAGCCTGAACTACTGGTTCGGAGAGATCCCCTCCTGGAGGTGATACTGCTCCAATGGTGCTCAAACTTGCCTTTCGCTCATCGCGTCCCAGGCAGATGATCTTTCCTGCTCTCTCGTAGAATTCGGCCAATCTTGAAGGGAGGTAGGCAGGGTATCCTTCTTCTCCGGGCATCTCTTCAAGTCTTCCTGACATCTCTCTTAAGGCCTCAGCCCAGCGGGAGGTAGAATCAGCCATCAAAGCCACATTATAGCCCATGTCTCGATAGTATTCAGCCAGAGTAATTCCCGTGTATATGGAAGCTTCCCTGGCTGCTACCGGCATATTGGAGGTATTGGCGATGAGGATTGTTCTTTGCATGAGGGATTTGCCCGTTTTGGGGTCCTTGAGTTTTGGGAATTCCCTCAAGACATCGGCAACCTCATTTCCACGTTCACCACACGCCGTAAACACGATAATATCTGCATCCACCCATTTGGAAAGCTGGTGCTGAACGACCGTCTTTCCCGAGCCGAAGGGGCCAGGGATACAGGCAGTTCCCCCTTTGGCTATGGGAAAGAAGGTATCGATGACCCTTTGACCAGTAATTAGAGGCTCTTCAGGATTCAATTGTTTTTTGTAGGGCCTCATCTTCCTCACTGGCCATCTCTGAAGCATAGAGACTTCCTTTTCCTTTCCTTCCCGAGTTCTAATTACCGTAATGGTATCTTCCACCTTTACTTTGCCTTCTCTTATTTTCTTTATCTTTCCCTTAATTCCAAAGGGGACGAGGATGCGATGCTCGACTATCTCTGTTTCCTGCACTACTCCTAGAACATCTCCCGCCACCACCTCTTTTCCTTCTTTCACCCTTGGCTTGAAATTCCACTCTTTTTCGTGGTCAATAGCCGGTAATTCGATTCCTCGAGAAATAAAATCCCCTTTCATTGCCTTGATTAAATCCAAAGGACGTTGTATTCCATCATATATGTTTCCCAATATACCAGGGGCTAATTCCACTGATAAGGGTTGATAAGTTGACTCCACCGGCTCTCTCGGCTTTAAGCCACCTGTTTCCTCGTAGACCTGGATAGAGGCATTATCACCTCTTATTTCCAGAATTTCACCAATCAGTCTTTCCTTTCCTACCCGCACTACATCAAACATTCTGGCTCTGGGGATACCCCGAGCAACCACCAGGGGACCTGCGATCTTGATTATTTGGCCTTCCTTACTCATGTAGAATCCTCTCCAGCCCATTCAAGGGGAATATTTGCTTGAGAGTTCACGAACTATCTTATCTTTTTACTTTCAATTACCTTATCAATGAGTCCGTATTTCTTAGCCTCCTCCGCTGTCATATAAAAATCCCTATCTGTATCTCTTTCAATCTTCTCTTTTGACTGGCCGGTGTGCTTTACAAAAATCTCGTTCAATCTATCCTTGATCCTGAGAATCTGTCGTGCTTGAATCCCCACATCGCTAGCCTGTCCCCGTGCTCCCCCCATAGGTTGATGGATGAGAATATTAGCATTGGGGAGACTCAGTCTCTTTCCGCGAGTTCCAGCAGCCAGAAGCAGGGCAGCTGCACTGGCCGCCTGCCCCATACAGATCGTGGATACATCTGGTTGGACATACTGCATAGTGTCATAAATAGCCAGTCCTGAGGTCACCAATCCTCCCGGTGAGTTAATATAGAGCTTCATATCCTTCTTGGGGTCCTGAACCTCTAAGAAAAGCATCTGAGCGATTACTGTGTTAGCCACGTTGTCGTCGATAGGCTGACCTATGAAGATGATTCTATCTCTAAGCAATCGGGAATAGATATCATAAGCCCTTTCTCCTCTTGCTGTTCTTTCGACCACTATAGGGATTAAAGTCACTTTACCCTCCTTGCTTGTTTTTATATTTTCAAGACCTTTGCTTTCTCTATCTTGGCCTGGTGGTATAGAAAATCGATTACTTTTTCATTTCTTAGCTCGGCTGCTAGAATTTTTAGCTCCCCCCTAGCAGCCAGGCTATTCTTTAGTCTAATTATGTCTTTTTCTTCCACCTTACCTCTTACTGACGATCTTAGTCTTTTCTCTATTTCTTCTTCTTTTACCTCGATCTTCTCCTGTTCAGCAATAGCCTCCAAAACAAAATAAGTTTTTAGATCTTTTTCTCCTTCAGACTTTAATTTCTCCTGCAGCTCTTTTTCGGACAACTTCTGATCTTTAATATAGTTCTCAAGCGAAGTTCCCCGTTCCTTTAATCTATTTTCTAGTTGTCTTCTTCTCTCATCAACCTTCCTTTCTACCAGAGATAAAGGAAGATCCACCGTGCTACTTTCTACTACCTCCCTTACGGTTTCCGCCTTTAACCTTTTCTCCTCCCAGTTTTTCTTGGTTTTCGCTATATTATCTTTGATATGTTTTCTTAGACTCTTTAAATTATCAAATTTTAGATTCTTGGCAAATTCAGCGTTAAGACGAGGAACTCTTTTTTCTCTTATTTCTTTTAAAGTTACCTCGAAAGTAATTTCTCTTCCCGTAAAATCTTTATGGGGATAATTAAGGGGAAATTGAATCTCTAAGGATCTTTTTTCTCCGGTCTTTAGTCCAATTAAGCCTTGGGAGAAGGAAGGAGGGAAAGCTGGCGATCCTATCTGGAGAGTGAAATTCTTCTCAACTCCCCGGGGAAGTAATTTTCCTTTATAAAAAGATTTCCAGTCTAAAGTTACCCAATCATTATCCCTTACACCCCTTTTCTCTTTCACCGGTGGGTAATCGGCATACTGTTCCTGAAGTTGTCTTAAGGCCCTGGTTATCTCATCTTTGGAAGTCTCTATTTTCCTTTCTTTAACCTTGATTCCTTTATATTTACTTAGTTTTACCTCCGGTTTAGTTACTAGATCCATCCTTAAAATCAAGGGCTTATTGGGAGAGAATTGAAGGATCTCCAGAGTTGGCTCGATGATGGGAGAGAGGCTCTGTTGGTTCACCACCTCTCGGTAAACCTCTGGATAGAGCTTTTTGATCACCTCCTCCTGCAGGATTCCCTGGCCAAATCGGTGCTCAAAGATTTTTCTGGGGACTTTCCCCTTTCTGAATCCCGGAACCTTTACTTCTCTGACCAATCTGCGAAAAGCCTGTGAGAGTTCCTCCTCCACCCTCTCCTTTGGTACTTCGACTTTAAAGCTAAGCTCTGCTCCCTCTTTTTTCTCTACTGCTATCTGCATGATTTATAATCCTTTTATTCTTGGTGCGAGAGGGGGGACTCGAACCCCCATGAGTTCCCTCACTAGATCCTAAGTCTAGCGCGTCTACCGATTCCGCCACCCTCGCAATCCCATATTTAAAAAGAGTTTACTCTCGCACACCCGGGGAATAACAACCCATAGTTTTTTCGAATGCCACTCGACCATCGGACAACTCTTGAGAATCTTCTGGTCTTAGTAGGCACTTTCCCCAGATTCGCTTATTTTAATTGTAACACATTTTAAAAGTAATTACAATTCCAGGTTGTAGGTTTCTCATTTGGAAGAAAGCATTTTGGCTATTTTAGTGGCCAATTATAGAGCCTCGTTGATCAGAACCTTAAAGACCCTTTTGCCCACATTGTAAACTCGATGCTTGTATTCTTGAGAAACGTGAGCTGCGACAATCTCTCCGGCAAAGATGGTATGGTCTCCAGTATCCAGTTTTCCGCTCACTTTACATTCCAGGCAGGCCACCGAATCTTCGATAAGAGGAGGCCTGACCTTCCTAGCTGGTATTGGCTTCCAATTACAGTTTGCAAATTTGTCCACGTTTCTACCTGAATGAGTTCCAGTATACAATATATCCTCTTTTTGTTTCTCGCTGGGAAAGACTACCACAAACTCGTCGGTCTGGCTGATTAACTTATGAGTGTATCTTGTCCTTCCCACACTTACTGCCCACATAGGTGGATCAATTGAGGTATCCATACTCCAGCCAGCCGGCATTACGTTGGCTTTGCCCTTCCTATCGCAGCTTACCACTAAAACTATCCCCAACGGATATCTTCTTTTCCTGGCTTCTTCAATATTTACCTGCTGCATCTTTCCCTTCTTGTTTTATGTGTAGTAGATGATCTTTTTACTTAGTTTCTCTTTTCCTTTATGCTTATTTTTACGGTCCTGCAAGACTTCCCCTTTGTCAAATTTAAATAAGCTGGTACTTAGACATAATTATTCTGGGAAAAGTCCTTTGGGTGTGTGGAAATATTATGGGAATAGGTAAAATTTTTCTAGCTCAGTCATAATCCCACAGTTTCTAAAGAAAATCTCAGGGAGCGGGAAACGGGATTTGAACCCGCGACCCTCACCTTGGCAAGGTGATGCTCTACCGCTGAGCTATTCCCGCTCTGATGGGCTGTACAGGAATCGAACCTGTAACCTACGGATTAAGAGTCCGTTGCTCTGCCTACTTGAGCTAACAGCCCAGTTCAGGGACTAGTGAGCAGTCAGTGCGTAGTCAAATAATTTGGTAGGAGATTTCTCTCTTTCCTCTGAGCACTGTTCACTGACCCCTGATTTTTGATGATGGGGTGAGCGAGGGGATTTGAACCCCCGACCACTGGATCCACAGTCCAGCGCTCTAACCGGACTGAGCTACGCTCACCATGGAGCGGGGAACGGGATTCGAACCCGCGACCATCGGCTTGGAAGGCCGA
>JAUWXE010000016.1 GCA_030616535.1 Candidatus Aerophobota bacterium | reverse complement strand
ATTCCTAGAAAATAATCACGTCCCCATTTTTATTCCGGTAATCCTCTCATAAGCCTCAAGGTATCTTTGGGAGGTCTTTTTGATTATATCAGGAGGAAGGGAAGGAGCAGGAGGAGTCTTGTCCCAATCCAGACTTTCTAGATAATTGCGCACAAACTGCTTATCAAAATCTACCTGGTGGCGCCCGGGTTGATAATCTTTCTTAGACCAGAATCTTGAAGAATCCGGGGTTAATAGTTCATCAATCAGGATAACCTCACCCTGGCAGAGTCCAAATTCTAACTTGGTGTCTGAGAGAATGAAACCTCTGGATTCTAAATACTTATGAGCTCTTTGATAAATCTCTAGACTTATCTTTTCCAATTTCTGTGTTAATGTAGCTCCGATCATTTCCTTCATCTTTTTTTTGGTGATGTTGATGTCGTGGCCACTGACTGCCTTTGTCGCTGGAGTAAAGATAGGCTCAGTGAGTTTGTCAGCTCTTTTCAACCCAGAGGAAAGCTTAATACCCCCCACGGATCTATGCTTCTTATACTCCTGGTAGGCAGAGCCTGCCAGATATCCCCTTACCACACATTCAACCTTAATGGGTGAGCTTTTCTTCACCAGCATAGATCTTCCTCGCAAGATACCTCTAAATTCTCTTAGTTTGGGAGGAAAATCCTCTTCTTTGGTGGTGATGAAGTGATTGGGGATGATGTCTTGGGTAAGACTAAACCAAAACTCTGAGAGAAGGGTTAAGATCTTACCTTTATAGGGAATCCCGTTGGGCAGCACACAATCAAAAGCTGAGATTCTATCGGTGGTTACTATGAGAAGTTTTTCTTTTAAATCATAAAGGTCACGTACCTTTCCTTTTTTAAAGATTTTTAATCCGGCAAGATCCGTCTCTAATACTACTTTATTGGTAAGCAATTTTCAGGTGCCGCTGGATGAATACCTCAACTATTTCTCATTCTGCTCTAACTCAACATTCCAGTAGGCAAGATCCAGAAAGTCCTTCCAACCATCCTCAATCATGGCGTCGAGACTGTATTTAACGAAAGACCTCCAGTGAGGCCTTTTGGGGGTCCTAATGAGACTCATTCCAGCCTCAGCCAGGGTTCTGCTTCCCTTGCGAAGATTACAAGGAACACAGGAACAGACCACATTCTCCCAGCTATCCTTCCCTCCTCGGGACAGGGAAACCACGTGATCCAGGTTCAAATCTTGGGGCTTAAATTTTTTTCCACAGTACTGACACGTATTCTCGTCCCTCTTATAGATATTTTTGCGGGTAAACTTCACTCTCCGCGGAGGAAATCTATCATAGATGAGTAGAAGTATAACCCGAGGTATCCTGATTTTATAGGTAATTGTTCTTATTATCTCGCTATCCTGAAAATGGTCTTGAGAAAAATCTCTCCAATCTTCAAAACCAAAGGTATAAAAAGACCCACCTTCTTTCAATACTACCTGGGCATGCCTTAAATAAAGCAAGCAGAGGGCTCTCCTGACCGAACACACATCGACTACCTGCCACAGCTTATTTAGAACTAATACTTCATTGGAAAGAATTTCCATTGACAATTCAATCAACCCCTAATTTTTGTCTTATAGTAACATAAATTAAAAGGACTGTCAAGGAAGATGGATGGGCATAGCTGTGGTTGACGAAACTAAAAACCAGTACAGAAGCGATTTTTAAGTGATTTCTCTAAAAAGGAAGGTTTGACTTGAAGGATTTTTTTGTTAGAATACTTATAAAATAAGGGGGTTTTAAGTTAACAGACTGAAGAAGGACAAGGATATTGAGCGCTTTGGAAGGTAGGCAAGTTCTGGCCCAAAGAGCAAAGCAAGTAGCAAAGCTTATGGGTAGAATGAAATTGGCTGAGTTTATGAGCCTGCCCGAAGATGAGTTTCAAAAACTCATCCAGGAAGTTGAAAATGAGCCTCTGTTTAAGAAGCTAATGCTCTCAGAAATAAAAGTTATCAGGTACAAAAAGCCTCCCTGGACTAAGATTACCCAGCCCAAAATGCTTCCCCTTGATCCCACCATCACTCCCAGTCGAGATACTCTCGAGGTAGAATCTTTCCTGGCTCAGGAAAAAGGCTTGGTCTCCACCATAAAAAAGTTAGGGGTAGATAGGTTTAAAAAGTATTTTTTGGATGGGGTACCCGAGGTAACTTCCAAGGAGGTAGCTCGACAATGCGGTCTAACTCTGGAAACAGTAAGAAAAATATATGATTTCGTAGATAAATTCTATCTTGAAAGTAAACTGACTGGCTCACCTCAGGATAATAGGACAGCTAGAATATATTATTCTACCATTGCCTCTATTGAGAAAAATAATGGCCAATTGACTGTTGGTTATTTTTCCTCCGAGATGGCTAAGGGACGCTATCTCATCGACTTTGATAGAGTTGAAAAGATAAAAAAGGTGGGAATTTTTGCTAAAAATGAGATTCGAAAAATTGACTCTTTACTTAATAAGTTAAGGTTGATCAATAGTAGAAAGACTACTATCTATCAGGTAATTCAAAACTTAATAGAGGTCCAGCGTGATTTTCTCCTCTCAGGAGATTTCCAAGATTTAAAACCCTTCACTCAGGTCTCATTAAGTAGAAAAATAGGGGTAAATCCATCTCTAATAAGTAGAGCCATCAATAGGAAGGCCATCCGTATTCCTCAAGGAAGACAAATTTCCCTTAAAACTCTTTTTCCCAGTAAACGAGAAATAAGAAAAAAGCTTATCAGAGAAGTTATTGAACAGGAAAAAAATGAAATACAAAATGGGTCCCTTTCCAAGACTTACAGTGACCAAGAGATTAGAACTCAGTTAAGAAAAAAATACGGGATTTCTATTTCTAGGCGCTCTATAAGCGATTGTCGGAAAAACTTAAAGATCCCCTCTAGTTTCGAAAGGATGCATCAATACCAAGGTAAAGCCCCCAGTTTTCTGGATTCTCCGTCAACTCTAGCTTTTTAAAAATCAAAATGAAGATTTGGCTCTTCGTTATTTTGACAACTTCTTTTATCTGTTATAGTCTGGATGGTGGGAGTAAGCGCAATTGGATCTTAAAGGCCTAGCAAGGGGCCTGGTTAGTCTTTTTTTGCCGGCAGATTGTAAGATATGTAACCAGGCTCTTGAGTCCTTAAACTTCAGCTATATCTGTGAAAACTGCTGGGGCAAAGTAAAATGGCTAAAGATGCCTTATTGTTCAAGGTGTGCCAAACCATTTCCTGCCTCCCTCGCCTCCCAGGAACTTCCCTCTCTTTTGTGTGCAGAGTGCCGCCAAGGCTCATCGCCCTTTAAGAAAATCTTCGTTCCCACTCTTTACGAAGGAGTGATGAAAGAAGCGATCCATCTTTTTAAATACCACAGAAAAAAAGGGATAATGAAGCGATTAGAAAAAACCCTGAAGTTCTATTTTTTTCATACAACAGACCTGCCCTTCTCTAAATTTGATCTGGTAGTGCCTATCCCTTTACATCGAAAAAAACTAAAGGAAAGAGGATTCAATCAGGCTGAGTTGTTAGCCAAAGCGATAGCTACACATTTTGACCTCAAATTAGTTAAGAACAACCTCAAAAGGGTGAAAGCAACTAAAAGCCAAACTTCATTGAGCAAGAAAGAACGGTTAGAGAATATAAAAGGAGCATTTCAATTCAGAAACAAAGATGAATTTCGAGAAAAAAAGATACTTTTAGTTGACGATGTTTATACCACGGGGACAACGGTTAGAGAAGCGGTAAAAGTCCTTAAAAAAGCAAAGGCCAGGGAAGTTTATATATTCACCTTGGCCAGAGCTTCCTGAAAGTTCTGTTGACAAATTTATCTTCCTATAATATAATTCCTGCGATAATCTATTTTGAAGCGTTAACGCTGTTCATAAATTTACAGGAGGTGTAGGTTATGTCAGAAGAAGGAACGGTCAAGTGGTTTGATGACCGTAAGGGTTATGGGTTTATTGAAAGGGAAAATGGCGAGGATGTTTTTGTCCACTTTTCCAATATCCAAGGAGAAGGATTCAAGAGTTTGGAACAAGGCGACAAAGTTTCCTTCGACGTCCAGGAAGGTGAGCGTGGTCTTCAAGCAGTTAACGTAGTTAAGAAATAAGTAGCACGTTTGACTTTCCAAACTTTACCCGGCTGAACGGATATAGTGCAAAGTGAAAAGTTCAATATTACGACCTTGAAACTTTTATTATAGTTGTTCGGCCGGGACTTATATTGATTGTTAAAAATCCCAGGGAAGGGAGATAGGGCAATGCAGGTGGAAGTGAGCGGAACCCACCACCACGTTCCGGTGACCGCGGATCTTGATAAGCATATCAGGAAAAAACTTCAAAAAATAAATAAATACCTCCGACGAGGCCTCTCTGCACGGGTAAGGCTTAAAGAGGAAAAAAAGAGGTATCTAACTGAGATTAATGTTGTAGCTGATGGCCTTACCATCCATGGAGATGGATCGAGTCCTGATCTATACACCTCAGTGGAGACTGCCATTGATAAAGTAAACAAACAGGCTAAGAAGTTCAAAGAGAAAATCAAATCACGCAGATCCCGGATGCGGATGAGGAAAAGAGACTCCTTGTCAAGATTAATGTCCTTTACTTAACAGATGAGGGTAACTTCGGTTTAATAGAGCCCCAAATATAAATATCGATAGTTGAAGTTTGACCATTTCCATTCTGGAATACTCACTTCTAACAAAAGGAGGGTAGGGTGCAGATAAAGAGTTTTCTGGATAAAAGAGCCATTAAGCCAAGGCTAGAGTCCCGCGCCAAGAAAGAGGTGCTAAAAGAGTTAACGAACCTTTTAGAAAAAACCGGTCAGGTTACCGACCGAGATGAGTTTTTAAGAGTCATTCAAGAAAGGGAAGAATTGGGAAGTACAGGGATCGGATATAATATAGCCATTCCTCATGCTCGTTCCTCGGGGATTAAATCTCTGGTGGGAGCGTTCGGTATATCCAAGGAGGGTATCGATTTTGACGCTTTAGATAAGGAGCCAGTTTATTTATTCTTTATGTTAGCCGCTCCCAAAAACGCCGCCGGAGATTACTTAAAAGCCTTAGCCACAATCTCGCGTTTCTTAAGACGTAAAAAATCTCGTCAAGCTTTGATGAAAGCACAAACAGTTGAGGAAATTGAGCAGATTATCGAGAAAGAAGAAGGTTAAAGATACAAGGAAGAAAAGAACGTAGCTAAGTCATTAACCAAAATGTCTAAGGAGTAACCGATGAGCCGAGAAAGGTACTTATTCACTTCGGAATCAGTAACAGAGGGACATCCAGATAAAATCGCTGATCAGATATCGGATGCTGTATTAGATGCCGTGTTGGAAAAAGATTCTAAGGGAAGAGTAGCCTGTGAGACTTTAGTCACCACAGGTCTCGTCTTTATAGCTGGAGAGATCACCACGGAATGTTACGTAGATATACCCAGGATAGCTCGCCAAACAATAAAAGAGATAGGGTATACGCAGGCAAGTTTTGGTATCGACTATAAGAGTTGTGCAGTTATTACCTCAATCAACGAGCAGTCGCCAGATATTGCCTTGGGTGTGGACCGAGATGGAGCAGGAGATCAGGGAATGATGTTTGGTTATGCTACCACGGAAACCCCTGAATTCATGCCTCTTACCATAGTTTTGGCCCATCGGTTGACGCGTAGATTAGCTGAGATGAGAAAAAAGAAAATTCTCGCCTATCTTCGACCGGACGGGAAATCTCAGGTCACCGTAGAATACGAGAATGGGGTGCCGAAAAGGGTAAAAGCGGTGGTCATCTCTGCTCAACATAGTCCTGAGGTGGAAGTAGAGGATATCGAGGACGAGATAATAGAGAAAGTGATAAAGCCCGGCATTCCTGAGCAATATAGAAATGAAGAGATGGGTTATTATATAAATCAGACCGGGAGCTTTAAAATAGGCGGTCCTCAAGCAGACACTGGCCTTACAGGAAGAAAAATAATCATCGATACTTACGGAGGAGTGGGTTCCCACGGTGGAGGATGTTTCTCAGGAAAAGATCCTACCAAGGTGGACCGCTCAGGATCTTACATGGCCCGGTATATTGCCAAAAATTTGGTGGCCTCAGGGATCACTCAAAGATGTGAAGTGCAACTTGCCTATGTGATCGGAAGGAGTGAGCCTGTTTCTCTTATGGTGGATAGCTTTGGTAGCGGGAAAATCCCGGAATCCAAAATGAAAAAGCTTATCAAAGATAACTTTGATCTTACTCCGCGGGGGATGATCGAAACACTGGATCTTCTTCGTCCTATTTATAAGAAAACCGCCTGTTATGGTCATTTTGGTCGCAGTGATCCCGAGTTTACCTGGGAGAGGATAGATCTTGCTGAGAGTTTAAGAAAACAAGCCGGACTATAAACCTGAAGGGTAAATCTTCACCCTTTCTCCCACTTTTGCCCCTAAATCTTTAGCAGCAGAATCTTTATTTTTGTCAATTTCCAGATAGCCAGAACTTCCCCTTAGGATGACAAACTCACCCTCCTTTACCTCAGCGAAGGCTTGAGCGAATTTGGCTTTGATCTTTCTATCTTTATAATGTATGGTCACTTTCTTGGCTAAAGGAGAAATTTTTCTTAAGGAGGTGATGATGTTGCCAAATTCGTCAATATAAATTATGGAATTTTTTTTGAGCTTTAACTCTTTGATTTTATCGATCCTTTGGCCAAAATCCTCTATTTTTTTTCCCGATGAGATATAAGCAGCTAGGGGAGCAAATATATCTCTTCCGTGGAATGTAGGGCTAACTTTTTCAAATTTAGAGGGATCAATCTGAATTATCGTTTTGATCCTTTGGTCTTTTAAGGCCAGAGAGAAAAGACCATTGTCTGGACCAATAAAATAAAATTTGTCTGTTTTGATAGCCAGGCCGGCTCTGGAGGTTCCTACGCCGGGATCGATAACTCCCACATGAATAGAGCCGGGAGGAAAGCGAGAACAAACCTGCCAGATTAGAAAAGCCCCTTCTAAAATGTCATAATGTCTGGTATGATGCCCAATATCAATGATCTGCACCTTTTCGTTAATAGAAAGGATCACTCCCTTCATCTGTCCCCGATAAAGGTCAGAACTAAAATCGGTAGTTAAGGTAATTATTGGTGTGGGAGAAATTTCCATTTCCAAATTATTGATCTAGAAAGGTTTTTATCCTGGTTCGAGTACCTTGGAGGAGCCATATCCTCAAGGAAAGCAAACCAGAGTGTATTCTTAGACTGAGGACTGGCCAGAAGTCCCGTTTCTACATCTATCTTTTTGAAGACTATTCCGGGAGGAGAAGGAAAGTCCTTTACTGGTCTTTCCTTTAAGGCCCTTTTCATGAACTCCGTCCAGATAGGAATAGCTACCGCACTTCCTGTCATCTTTTCCCCCAGGGGAGTTGCGTCATCGTTACCTATCCAAACTCCTGCTATCAAATCGGGGGTAAAACCTATAAACCAGGCATCGATTGTTTTATCCGTAATTTCTTTTTTTGGCCATCCCACTGTTCCGGTTTTTCCTGCACAGGGTCTGTTGAACCCTAACCAGCGTACTCTTCGACCAGTTCCATAATCGATAGTCTTTTTCAATAGATCAATCATTACAAATGAAGTCTGGGGAGAAAGGACTATTTCTCCCTGGGGAAAATTTTCCTCAATGACCCTTCCTTTTTGATCCTCAACCCTTTGAATAAAGATGGGTTTGAGTTTTATCCCGTAATTGGCTATGGTAGCATAACCTCTTACCATCTCCAGCAGAGTCAACCCCGAGGTACCCAGAGTGAGGGTAAGATCATGATTTAAAGAGCCCTCGATACCTAATCTATGAGCATAATCAATGACCTTGCTCACTCCTACCTTCTGCAGAAGCCTTACCGAGCTAACATTAATAGAGTGGGTGAACATTTGCCATAGATAAACTTTTCCCCAGAAATGCTTTTCAAAATTCTGGGGAGACCAATACTTACCTTCTTCTCTTATTTCTCCACTTTTTCCTACCTTTTCACCTCTTTTAAAAAAAATAGGGGCATCGTAGAAGGGACTGACTGGAGTAAATTTTCTACTGTCAATAGCGGCTGTATAAGTAAAAAGCTTGAAGGCGGAACCAGTTTGACGACGGGCCTGGGTAGCTCTGTTAAATTGGGATTCAGCAAAATCTCTTCCTCCTACCAGGGTCTTGACCCAACCGGTATGAGGATCCATGGCCAATAGAGCCCCTTGGTGATTATTCTCCTTTAAATAGGGTACCAGAGTCTCCTCTGCCTTTTTCTGCAAATCCAAATCCAGCGTGGTATAGACCTTAAGTCCTCCCCGCCAGAGCCTCCTATATCCATATTTTCTTTCTATTTTCTGACGAACCCATTCCACGAAATAAGGAGCGTGAAAGACATTTCCTTTTCTTTTTCTTACTTCACTTGTTATCACATTTATGAACCCTTGCTTGGCCCTTCTCCACTCATCCTCGGTGATGAAACCGAGCTCCCGCATTCTTTTGAGGATTACCTCTTTCCTTTGGTTAGTATGGTCCGGATGACTTAGGGGAGAGTAGTAGGTAGGATTTCTGGGAATGGCAGCTAAAAAAGCTGACTCAGCCAGATTTATGTCACTAATGTTTTTTTCAAAATAAAAGGAGGCAGCTTCTCCTACTCCGTAGATTCCCTTTCCAAAATATATTTGATTAAGATACATCGGGAGGATCTCTTTCTTGCTGTATCTTCTTTCGATTTGAATGGCTAGAATTGTTTCCTTAAGTTTACGAAGGAAGGTTTTTTGGGGAGTGAGGAAAAGATTTCTGGCTAGCTGTTGGGTTATGGTACTTGCTCCTTCTGCCATACTCCAGGTTCTTAGGTCAACCCAGGCTGCCTTAAGGATACGCCTAAAATCTATTCCTCGATGTTGATAAAATCTATGATCTTCGGCGGCAATGAAAGCATTTTGTAAATAAAGAGGGATGCGTGAGAGAGTGGCGACTTCTCGTCTTTCCTGGAATAATTCTGCTAAGACTTCACCATCACCAGAATATATTCTGGTGATCTGGCTTGGCTGGTATTCCTCAAGTTGTTCAATATGAGGAAGATTATAAAGATCAGAAACAAAATAACCCCCCCCGCCTCCTAGTCCGCCAAAAAGAACCACTAAAACTACATAAAGAAGAATCTTTCCCCTAGACACGATTATTATCTTTTGAATAATAGAGTAAAGATCAAGGTGAGGATTAAACTAATCTGACAGCTTCTTTCCTTATTAAAAGCTTTTCCCCAGCCTTAGGACCACCGTCGACACAGAATAGAAATTCATAGATATTATATCTACCGCTAAGACAAAGTCAAGAAGCGCAGACACCTTTAAAATGTGATCTTCTTCAAGCCCTCTCTATATGATATGAAAAGCTAATTGTCTTTTTACCTGAGGGTAGTATAATAGAAATAAATTTGACCACGAACTACCTAAATCCTGGAAAAATATTTGATCCTTGAAGCAACTTTTTAGCTGGCTAACCTTCTTGAATTATTTGATGGGGCTGCCAAAGGAACTGTTGGAACACAAAGGTCAATTTTGGGACATCTATCTTAGGTGGATTCAGTGAGACAATCAGGGGAAAAGATTTTGTTAGAGCAATGAAAATAGATGAATGGATTAAGACCAATACTTATCATCATTCTTCTTTTTCTAACATAAGCCGGTTGGTTGAGCTGAAGAAAAAGAAGAATCTTAGAATTAGCTTAGCTTTTCCGACATTGAATGAGGAGGAGACGGTCGCCCAGGAGATCAATGTAATGAAGGGGAAGCTACAGATAGAGTATCCTTTGATAGACGAGATCGTGGTCATGGATAGCGGTTCCACTGATAGAACCAGGGAATTAGCCCGGGAGGCCGGAGCTAAGGTTTATCTGGCCGATGATTGCCTTCCAGAGTTTGGAAGTATCAGAGGTAAAGGGGAAAACCTCTGGAAAAGCCTTTATGTTCTGGAAGGGGACATCATCGTCTGGATAGATGCCGACATTGAGAATATTCATCCCAAATTTGTTTATGGGATGGTGGGACCACTTTTAGAATACGATCACCTTAAATACGTCAAGGCCTTCTATGAGAGACCTTTAGTGCTCGGAAAAAAGACGAGATCCTTAGGTGGGGGAAGAGTTACCGAAATCTTAGCAAGACCTCTTTTAGCTAATTTTTATCCAGAATTATGCGGTTTTATGCAGCCCTTATCGGGTGAGTATGCCGGCAGAAGAGAGATTCTGGAGGCGGTTCCTTTCCGGGTTGGCTATGGAGTAGAAATAGGTCTGCTTATAGACATTTATGAAAAATGTGGGCTGAAAGGTTTGGCACAGGTAGATCTAGATAAAAGAGTCCACAGACACCAGAGGTTAACTGCTCTGGGTAGGATGTCGTTTGCCATCCTGCACACCTTTTTCGCCAGACTACAGGAGCAAGATCTTGTGGCTTTCAAAAAAGTAATCTCTAATGAGTTCGAGTTGGTCAAGAGACGAGGAAAAGATATCTTTTTGAAAAAAGAAAGATTTTCCTTCATCGAAAGACCTCCTATGATCACGCTGGAGCAATATCAACGCAAGAGGACAAATTGAAAAGAGTAATTTTAGTGCGGCACGGCGAAACAGACTGGAATCGAGAAAATAGGATCCAAGGGGGAGTTGATATCCCTTTGAATGAGCGGGGAAAAGAGCAAGCAAGAGATATTGCCGCGAGACTCTCTCATACAGTCATTCATTATATTTATTCCAGTAGACTTTCCCGCGCTCTTGAGACTGCTATTGAGATAGCTAAGCTTCATAAATTGGAAGTCCTGACCGACAAAAGGCTAAATGAGCTTAGACAGGGGAAATGGGAAGGAATGAAGACCTCCGAAGCAAGGAGGTTATATTCGGATCTTTACTCAAGATGGGAAAAAGATCCTACTTCAGTTACACCTCCTAGAGGGGAGAGTGTGAGGGAGGCATTCCAAAGAGCGAGGCAGTTCTGGACTGAAAATATTCTCCCTAGAGAGGGAACGGGAGTAATAGTCGCTCATAAAGTTATCAATGCCTTAATAAAATTAATCTTGAACAACGACAGCCGCCTTAATCTGCTATGGCGAAAACTGGCCGAGAATGCCCAAATTGAAAGGTTTTTCTTATGATTTCTGGAAAAACAGTAGCTATCCTGCACTACTCCTATCCTCCGGTGATAGGGGGAGTGGAGTTTATCATAAAGGGACATGCTGAAATTCTGGCTAAGAATGGGTGCAGAATAAAGATCATCACTGCCAAAGGCGAAACTAGACACAAGAGTATCCAGATAGACCTTATCTCTGAGATTGGATCAGGCTGGCCAGAAAATAAAGTCGTAGCAGAAGAGTTGAAGCAAGGTATCGTTTCAGAGCGTTTCCAGAGATTAAGGAGGATCGTTTATCCTAAGATTAAACATTCCCTGGAAGGAGTCAATATCTGCCTGATACATAATGTCATGACTATGCATTTTAACCTTGCTTTAACCTCAGTTTTGGATGAGATTATCGATGAACTTCACCACAAGATAAGGTTTTATCTGTGGTGTCACGATGCTACCTTGATGAATCCGGATTATGACGTTGGAGACCCGCGTCAGTATCCCTGGTCCCTCTTGAGAAAGTTTAACCAAAATGCTACTTACATTGCCATCTCGCAGTGGAGAAAAAAGCAACTTTCCGAGTTATTTGGTGTCTCAGAGAATCCAATTAGAGTCATTCCTAATGGTATAGATATAAAGTCGTTCTTAAGAATCTCGGATCCCGTATGGAAAATGGCTTGTGAGAAGAGGATTTTTGATGACGATCTGGTTATGCTCTTTCCCTCCAGAATCGTCAAGAGGAAAAATTATGAGTTAGCCATCAAGATAACGAAAGAGCTGGCTACCTCAGGTAAGAAATGTAAACTGCTAATAACCGCTCCCTCCGATCCCCATAATCCGACCTCAAAGAAATATTACCGTTACTTGCACGATCTGGTAGAAAAAATGGAGCTTAAGGATAATGTTCTTTTCATCAGCGACTTGAGGAACAAGTATGGACTAGAGATTGGCTATCGAGAGCTACAAGATCTTTACAGGATCTCTGATCTATTGCTGATTACTTCTTCTCAGGAGGGCTTCGGAATTCCACTTTTAGAGGCAGCGGCAATGAAGCTGCCCATTGTCTGCGGCGACATACCGCCGCTATCAGAAATTGCCAAAGATAAGGCCTTGCTTTTTAAACTGGATGATGACCCTTCTCATATTGCCAGGCAAATAATAGAGTCCCTCAATATTCAGCCAACTTACCTTATGTTTAGACGGGCGGTATCCAAGTTTTCCTGGGAGGCTATTTACCAAAATTATCTGAAAGACTTGCTTAGCTAATAATTTGCCTACTCCTCCTCAAAGAGGATTCCTTCTGGGGAAGTTTCTCGGAAAGAGAAGGGTGGGGGACTTTCTTTGGGGAGAGGGGGCTTGGCGTCTTCTTTAGTCTTTTTTTCTGCCGCGGGTTCTTCATAAAATTCTAATAGTTCAGAATGAGCCGTGATTAGAGATCTTAGCTTGGTAAGAAAGAGCTTTTTTTGTCCCTCTAGTTTGGCAATCTCCTCTTTTATTTTCCCTAGTTTTTCCTCACTTTTCTCCAGATTTTTTTTAGCTTTTAGTTCTGCCTCCTCGATTATTAATTTAGCTCTTTCCTGGCTACTTTCGGTGATTAGTCTGGCACTTCTTTGGGCTGAGATCAGAGCTTCTTCCAGTCTTTCTCCTCTTGAATTATACTTTTCTAACTCTTTTTTTGTTTGATCTAGCTCTTCCGATAAGGCTTTATTTCTTTTCAGAAGCTGCTCATAGTCCTTTTTTATCTTCTGTAAGAATTCATTTACCTCTCTTTGGTTATATCCTCTAAAGGAAAGCTCAAATTTCTTTTTCTCAATTTCAGAAGCATCGATGGTCATAGCTTTTTTCCTTGTCTATCTTCTTAGCTCTCTCGCTCTTTCTGTACCCCGAATTACTGCCTGGACAAGACAGCTCTTGAACCCTCCTTTTTCTAGAACCTTAAGCCCCTCACTGGTAGTGCCTCCAGGAGAGACAACCGATCTTCGAAGTTCATCCAGAGAAATTCCACTTTCCTTAGCCATTTTTGCTGCTCCCAGGGTAGTCTGTATGGCCAGTCTTGAGGCTACTTCCTTGCTGAGTCCTGCCTTTATTCCCCCTTCAGTTAGGCCCTGAAGAAGGCTATAGATATAAGCCGGTCCACTTCCACTTAATCCGGTTACTGCATCCTGTTCTTCTTCGGGGACTTCTATTATCTCCCCGGCTGCTTGCAGAATTTCCTTTACTATTCTAATATTCTCGATACTTGTACCTCTGGAGGGGGAAATAGCTGATATTCCTTCTCCGATCAAAGCTGGCGCATTGGGCATAACTCGAACAACCGGGATCTCATCACTCAACGCTTGCCTAATAAAGGAAGTGGTAATCCCGGCAACGATGGAAATTATAAGTTGAGAAGGTCGAATTTCATTTTTTAAGTCTTCTAGAACTTTGGAAATGTCCTGCGGTTTGACGGCTATGAATATAAGATCAACTCTTTTTATCATCGGTTTTATTTTGAGTGAAGTATTAACTCCTCTTTCCGAAAAGGAAGAGAGCTTCTCTGAAATTTTGTCACAAACCCATAAATTCTTAGAAGAGACCAACCTCTTTTCTAGAATCAATCTAATTAAAGCTGATCCCATGCTGCCCGCTCCAATGAAGCCGATTTTCTCTTTTAACATTCTAGTCACTATCCTTGGAATATAGCTCTACCGAGCCTTAGCATATTTGATCCTTCTTCCACAGCAACAGGAAAGTCATCACTCATTCCCATAGAAAGCCATTCCATTTTCACTCCGGGGATTTCCTCAGCTTTTACCAATTCAAATAGTTCTTTCATTCTACGAAAGTAAGGTCGAGTTTTTTCCAGTTCTATCATGGGAGCGATGGTCATAAGCCCTCGGATAGAAACTCCTTCCAGAGTAGAATTTCTCCTGATGAACTCCAGCACATCTTCTGGTGGCAATCCATACTTTTTGGGATCTTTGGCTGCATTAACTTCTATAAGAACCCTCACTTTTTTGTTGGCCATTAGTGCCCTTCGGCTGATTTCCTCTATAAGGTGCTGGCTATCTACTGATTGAATAAGCCCGAATAGCTCTAAGACCTGTTTAACTTTGTTCGTCTGCAGGTGCCCAATAAAATGCCATTCCAGTGCCTCGGTGTTGAGAAAGGCTATCTTTCTTTTGGCTTCTTGCAGTCTATTCTCTCCGATTATCCTGATTCCTGCCTCCATAGCCTCTTTTACCTGCGAGATGTCTCGGTTTTTAGTCGCCGCCACCAGAGCTATCTTCTCGGGATGAAGACCGGCCTTACTGCATATCTCTACAATTTTCTCCCTAACTTTTCGTATGTTAGAGGCTATACTCATTACTTTTTATAAATTTACTCCTAGACAAAGTGAAGATGCTCATCAAGCAGGTAGTCTTACTATAACCCAAGATTACCAGTGTGTCAATATAGTAGTAAAATACAGTAGACTGATCCATTCTTAAAATAAGCCCAAAGAGGGCCCAAATTTGGACTCTCTCCGGGAAAAAGAGGAATTCCTCGACCCATCACAGAGTGTCCTGATTTTTGCCGGTTGTTGAGAAGATTTCAAGGCTGACATAAATAACCTGATCCATTTTTAGCTCGTTAACTCGATAGGGTAGGGGGTCTGGTTT
>JAUWXE010000047.1 GCA_030616535.1 Candidatus Aerophobota bacterium | reverse complement strand
TTTTCGGCTTAAAAGGCCGATGCTCTACCGGCTGAGCTAACGGCTCTGTTGGTCTTTCTATTATAGCAAAGCATGGGGCTGTGTCAAGAATTAGTTCCAGTTTCAGGAAAAACTTTCTTCTTTTTGCTGCCCGGCGAGGTGTTTTCCATAAGGCAGCCGCGATGAAGGCGGGTCTATACGTTCCAGACTTTTAGTTCTTCTCCGGACTTATATGTCGCCCATACGAGCTACAGTATAAAGATAAAAGTAGAACTTAGCGGCAACGTTGGAAAAACACCGAGCACAGGGCAGCCTAATTAGGTTTTGTGGATCTTCTCCACGACATTAGATATTACTTCAAAAGAAAAGCCTCTCCGTCTCAATAGGTTCGAAACATGTTCAGTGAGTCTCTGTGGTTCCTTCAAAAGCCACCTTTTTTTCTTAACCAGATCTAAGGCTACCTGGACCTCATCAATTCCGGAATATAGGTCCTTCAGGATCTCATCAGCCATCTCTCTGTTCACCCCTTTTTGCTCAAGCTCAGACTGTATTCTCCAACTTCCGTAACCTTTTTTTATACGGCTCTCTGCCCATAGTCGAGTGAATCTCTTATCATTTATCAAATTCCGGTCTTTCAGGTACTTCATAACTTTCTCTATCAGCTTTTCCTCGTATCCTTTCTGCCTCATCCTCATCCTTATTTCTCGCAAGCTCCTTTCCCGGTAGCCTAAAAGCATGAGAGCGTAAGCCTGGCCTTTATTTAATTTTTCCTGAGAGGTTATCTTTTTAAGGTCCTTCTCATCTATCAATTTTCCTACTTTTAAGCCCATATCCTCAACCGTCTTTTTATCAATACCCAGGACAAACTTTCCCTCTATAAAGATAGAGTATCTATTAGGATTTCTCCTCTGAGAATTTATAGCCGTAATTGTTCCCATTTTTGTGCTAATCTGCTTTTAAAAACAGCAAATACCCTAAAAAGATAAAAGTTGCCACTCCTATAGCATAATAGGATTGAGGAGCCCAGTAATTCCCTTTAATGCCAAACTCCATGGTCAACAAGAGTCCAAACTCATCCACCACTAATCCAAGACCTCCTCCGAACATCACGCTGGCAATTCTTTTAAAAACCCTCCTGTATAATCTCTTATATCTAATTAAGGCTAACCAATTGGAGATTATCAATAGAAGTATCCCATAGTAAAAGTGGTGGATGTGGTAACCTTTAACGTAAAGATAGCCGAAAATAGCCCTTCCCTTCTCAACATCCAGAACAACTAAACGGGAGACCAGCACGCTGGTCACAAAGGCGATAAAAGCCCAGAGGAGACTCTCTTTCCCCTTTTCAATTATGCACCTTTCATACCACCTTGCTACCGATTTCATATGTCCTCCTTCTCTATCTTGGTATTACCGTTTGAACTGGGATTCACCAGAATTTCCTACCATCTGACAACTCTTAGCTTAATGATTCCTGAAAACCCTTTGGATCTTTTATCTTTAAGCCACCTCATTAATCTTCTCTAGCCCTATCTGGTAGAGAGCTTCTGCTCTTTTTTTGGTTTTTGCTTCGGTAATGATACGAATCACTGGTTCCGTACCTGAAGGTCTTATATGAATCCAGCCGTTCTCTAAGGTAATTTTCACCCCATCAAGAAAGTCAAGACTCTCGGACTGGAACTGCTCCTCTAATTTGTTTTTAATCAATGAAAAATCTTTTCCAGCGAATGCTTGCTTTCCTTTAACCATGTGATAACGAGGTAGTTTGTTAGCTAATTCTGACACTGGTTCATCGCTCTCAGCCAGATACTCAAGCAGTAGGGCAATAGCGGCGATTCCATCCCGAGCGTAGTGAACCTCGGGGATAATCACTCCTCCATTCCCCTCTCCCCCTATTATTGCCTTCTCCTCCTTCATACAACGGGATACATAAATATCCCCTATCTTTGTCCGTTTAACAGAGCAGCCAAATTCGGCAGCTACATCATCCAAAGCCTGGGTAGTGGAAAGATTTGTAACTACCAATCCGGTTTTTTTGCTCAGGGAAAATTTTGCTGCCAGTAAGAGAGTATATTCTTCAGGTAAAATTTCTCCTCTATCAGTAACTATGGCCAGTCTATCTGCATCAGCATCATGAGCAAAACCGATATCTGCTCTGGTAGATTTAACTGTTCGGGAAAGCTCCCTTAAATGAGAAGGGATCGGCTCAGGAGGACGGGCAAAGATACCGTTGGGCTCACAGTTAAGGGAAACTACCTCACATCCTAGCTTCCTGCAAAGCTTTGGACTGATTAGCGCTCCCGCCCCATTACCGGCATCTATAACAACTTTAAGTTTTTTACTTCTGATTTTTTTTTCATTTACAACTTTCAAGACTTGCTCCAGATGATTTTCTATGGCTGAGTTTTCCTTATAAATCCTGCCTAGATGATTCCAGGCCGCTCGCCTTATTTTATTTTTGTGATAAATTTGTAAAACTTTTTCTCCTTCCTCGGGGTAAAGAAAAAGTCCATCAGAACGAATGAACTTTAAGGCATTCCACTCTGCCGGATTGTGGCTCCCACTAATAGCGATACCTCCACTAGCATAGAGTTTCTCTACCATAAGCTGCAGAGTAGGAGTGGGGCAAACACCTACATCGATAACCTCAGACCCTATGGAAATTAGACCACTAAAAACGGAGAGTCTAAACATTTCATTTGATGTACGGGTATCCGAACCCACAAGAATGGGTCCGGTGCCGAGAAACTCACCAAAGGCTGCTGAGAACTTTGTTACGATCTCAGGGATGAGAGCTTCTCCCACGATTCCTCTTACCCCTGAGATGCTGATCATTAAAGTTTTCATTATGTATTACCTTCATCCAGGCAGATTGAGCAGCGATTTTCTCTGCCCTCTTCTTACTGGTTCCCCAACCTTCCCCCAGAACTTTCCCCTTGATTATAACCTTTACCCTGAATTTCTTACTATGGTCTGGACCGATTTGCTGGATTACCTGATACTGAGGAAGCGATTTGTACACCGATTGGGTATATTCCTGTAGTTGGGATTTAAAGTCCCTTATCTTGGCAATTTTCTCCTCTTCTTCCATAAATCGTTCCAATATAAAGTCTCGTGTGGTCTCCAATCCCTGATCTAGATATAGAGCTCCGACTATAGACTCGTAAGCATCAGCCAATAAAGTATCCTGCGACTGGATCCCTTCTTGATCCTTACTTATTAAAAGATAGTTTCCTATCTTGATTTTCCGGGCGCAATGAGAAAGGCTTTCCTGGGATACCATGGTAGAACGAAGCTTGGACAGCTCACCTTCACTCAGGTCTGGATAGATTTTAAAAAGCCATTCTGCGGTAACTAACTCCAGTACTGCATCCCCTAAAAATTCTAGTCTTTGGTAGTGAGAGACAGTTCTTTCATTGGTTGATTTGGCATGAGAAGCATGCGTTAAGGCTTGATCTAAGAGATTTAGGCTGGAAAATTTAACACCGACGTTTCTTTGGAGTTCTTCCAGCTCCTCTCTCCGGACAGAACTCATCTTCATCTCACAATTTTTTGACCACCAATACGGCGTTATGTCCCCCAAAGCCCATGGAATTAGACATAACAATCTTTATTTTGACTTCTCTGGCTTCGTTGGGGACATAATCCAAATCACATTCAGGATCAGGATTTTCATAATTGATGGTGGGAGGCAGAATGCCCTCTCTAAGGGCCAAAAGACAGGCGATCAATTCCACTCCGCCGGTTGCCCCCAAAAGATGACCAGTCATAGACTTAGTGGAACTTATAGGGATCTGGTAAGCTTTTCTTCCAAAAACATCCTTAATGGCCTGAGTCTCCACTTTATCATTAAAAGGAGTAGAGGTCCCATGAGCGTTTATATAATCTACCTCTCCAGAAGAAATTTTGGCATCCTCTAGTGCTTTGTTCGTTGCCTGTCTAATCCCTCTTCCATCTGACACTGGCTGGGTTATATGATAGGCATCCTCGCTCATGCCAAAACCGATGATCTCTCCCCAAATAGGCACACCTCTTTTTCTAGCCTGTTCTAGCTCTTCTATAACCACAACCCCGGCTCCTTCTCCTATTACAAATCCGTCTCTTTCCTTATCGAAGGGTCGAGAGGCTTTTTCAGGATGTTCATTTCTGGTGGAGAGAGCTCGCATTGCACAAAAACCAGCCAATCCCAGAGGAGTAATAGCCGCTTCACTTCCTCCGGCAATCATAATTTCCGCATCTCCCCTCTGGATAATCTTGAATGCCTCTCCTATGGAATGGTTCCCCGTAGCGCAGGCGGTAGAGATAGAAAAATTAGGGCCAGAGAACCCATACTTGATAGCAATCAGGGCTGAGGTGATGTCGGTAATTAACATAGGAACCAGGAAGGGACTTACTCGTTGAGGGCCCTTCTCTAAGAGGGTGGTTTGTTCTCTTTCAATGGTACGCAGTCCTCCCACACCAGAGCCCACCAGGACCCCTATTGTGCCTGGATCATTATCTTCATCGGTTATTTCCGCCTGTCTTATGGCCTCTTCTGCTGCTACCATTCCCAGTTGAGTGAACCGATCCATTCGTTTGACTTCTTTAGGTGGAAGATAGCTGTAAGGATCAAAATTTTTAACCTCACCAGCCATGCGACTCCGGTAAGGGGAAGGATCAAAATGGGTTATTTTTCCTACCCCATTTTTTCCAAGAAAAAGGGCTTGGCCAAACTCTTCGACCCCAATACCGATGGGGGAAACTACTCCCACTCCTGTAACAACTACTTGGCGCACCATGTTTTATCCTCAGTCCAGTGGTTGGAAATTGATAAACAAATGAAAAAATGTTCCCACTAATTTTTGACCACTCTTTATTATTGTTCAAGATGATCCCCAATATAATCTACTACCTTCTGCATCGTGGTCAGTTTTTCTGCCTCTTCATCGGAAATCTCCAAATCAAATTCTTCCTCCAAAGCCATCACTAATTCTACTGTGTCCAATGAGTCTGCTCCCAGATCATCTATAAACTTGGCCTCAGGTACGATCTGAGATTCATCTACTCCCAGCTGTTCACTAGTAATCTCCTTCACCTTTTTTGAAATGTCATCCCTGAGCATTCCACCCTCCTTTTTGGTCTATTTATCTTGATTAGCGTGGTCATAATATAAGCTGCGTCCTCTAGTAAGCATTCAGTAAGTTGCTGATTGCTGAACACTTTTGAAGTGATGTTGATTAATATATCAATCGGCTTAAATTTGTCAATCACTTGCCTTCCAGACAACAAATGGCCTCATTCATGTCCTGAGGTAGAGGTGCCTCAAACTCCATCCACTTTTCTTTCCGAGGATGAAAAAAGCCTAAGCTTTTAGCGTGCAGCATAGCTCTTTTTAATTTGTAGGGAAAATCCCTTCCCTTTCTTGCTCCATAACGGTCATCTCCTAGTAGAAAGCAATTTATGAAATGCAGGTGAAGGCGAATTTGGTGAGTCCTGCCGGTTAAAGGACGTATTTCTAAGAGACTCCAGTTTTCCCACTGCCTTAGCATTCGATAAGTAGTGACTGCCTCCCGACTGTATCTACCCTCTATAGTCATTTTCTTACCGGTTTTAGGACTTCTCCCTATTTTTGCCTCAATGGTTCCTTCACTTTGAGAAGGTTTTCCTCTTACTAGAGCGAGATAGGTTTTCCTCACTATTCGCTTTCGAAACTGTGCAGCTAGAGCTAGATGAGTGGGGTCATCCTTGGCTACCACCATCACTCCTGAGGTATCCTTATCCAGACGATGGACAATTCCTTGGCGTAGGATCCCACCCACCTTAGAGAGATGATCACCATGAGCAAGAAGGGCGTTAACCAGAGTACCTCCTTGTCCAGAAGAGACTGGATGGACCAGCATCCCGGCTGGTTTATTTACCACTAAAAGACTGCTATCTTCCCAGAGGATGTCCAAGGGGATAGGTTCCGGGGTTGGAATTGGCTGCCCAAGGGGTGAAATATTAACCTCGACTCTATCTCCTTTTTCGATAAGATAAGCCGGCTTAGCAACCTCTTTGTTTACAAAAACCTTCCCTTTTCTGATTAAGCTTTGAATGAAGGAACGAGAAAAACAGGGCATCTGTTCTTTTAAAAAAAGATCTAGTCTCACCCTTTTCTCATCCTGCACCAAAAACTGCTGAATAGCTACATTCTTAACCATATCCTCTTTTACTAGTCATGAGCACCAGAGAAGAAATCCCCAGGATTATACTTATGAATTGGGGAGCCGTCAAATGGAAAAGAACTTCCGGATAGTCCGCTCTAATAAACTCAATCATAAAACGATGGACTGAGTAAAGAGCTAAAAACCATAAAAAAATATGCTGGGTAAGCCTCTGGCGTGATCCCACAACAACCAGGATAAGAAAAATTATCAGAAGATTCACTGAAGACATAAGCTGGGTAGGAAATAAAGGCTGATCGGGAAAAACCCTGCCGGCAACAGAATCAGGCGAAAAAATCAGGCCCCATTTCCAGGGCTTTCCGTAGCAGCAGCCATTGAAAAAACAGCCGATTCTACCAATGCTTATACCCAGTGCAAGAGAAGGAGCGGATATATCGGCGATCTCCCAGAAAAGAAGGCGATGACGATGAATAAAATAAAGGCCGGCAACCAAAGAAAAAAGGAGTCCTCCATAAAAAACCAATCCTCCTTGCCAGATCTTCAGTATATCCTGCGGATGTTCGAGATACCAATAAAGCTGGTCTAATACATAGAATATCCTGGCCCCAACAACGCCCGACGTTACCACCCAGAGAGAAAGACTGAGCATCTTTCCCTCTTCCAGATTTTTTTTCCGAGCTGCGTACAGAAATAAGCTAAGGCCAAGTAAAAATCCTAAGGTTACAAAAACCCCATAAGTATGAATGACAAATGGACCTGCTTTAAAAAGAATCGGATGCATCTCTGCGAGTTAATATGAGGAATGCCCAAATGAAGATAGCCAATCCTCCGCAAACTGCTACATCAGCGAGATTGAAGACAGGCCAAAGACGAAAATCCAAAAAATCTGTTACTTGTCCATCCCCCAACCGATCCCAGAAATTCGCCCCTGCCCCTCCTACCATTAAACCCAAGCCAATCCTACCCCACAAGCTTTTTCGTGAAATCCTTCTCCCCAGAATTATTAAACAGAGAATTGCCAATAAATTCGCAAATATAGATAAAGATTGCTTGAGAGAAACCAGACCGAAAAAAAACCCTGAATTCTCAACACGAGTCAAGTAAAAGAAATCTTCGATTAAGGGTTTAGCTATACCGGGAGAAAGATTCTGCCTGACCCAAATTTTACTTATCCAATCGGTGAGAAAGATAAGAAAAGCTACCAGAAACAGAATCATAGGGTCTATTTTGTAAGGCTAGCTATTACTTTGCCGCATCTTTCACAGAGGGTGGGGTGTTCTTTATTCTCTCCCACGTGAGGACTGTAATTCCAGCACCGCTCACATTTTCTCCCCTCCGCTCTTTTTACTTTGATCTTAGTCTCCGGGGCAACTTTTAGCTCGACTTCTGAAACTATAAGGACCTCCTTTAATCCATCCCCTAAACTTTCTAACAGCGAGATGAGAGATGCAGGAGTGTGTATCAGGACACTAGCCTCAAGGGAAGAAGCAATTTTTTTCGCTTCTCTAGCTTCCTCCAGTTTTTTTAGTACTTTGCTTCTAACCTTTAGTATGTGCTGCCACTTTTTTTCTAGATTCTCATCCACCGTCTCCAATTTTTTTTTGGGCCAGACCGATAAGAAGATACTCTCAGGTATGTTATTTTTCAATTCTGCTTTCTGTTTTTTAGAGGTTATTCCTTCGGTTTTTAACCCTTTTTTCTTAATATATCCCCATACCTCTTCCGAAGTAAAAGACAGAATGGGTGCCATGAGGAGAGTCAAATTTAAAAGCAGATACCACAGTGCTGTTTGAGAGGATCTCCGCGTTTGCGATTTAGCGGGAAAGGTATAAAGCCTATCCTTGAGTACATCAAAATAGAAAGAACTTAAATCATGCTCAGCGAAATTATGGAGTAGATGAACAGCTTCGTAGAATTTAAATGCCTCAAAGCTTGCCGTGGTGAGTTCAATTACAGATTGAAGGCGAGAAAGTATCCATCTGTCTATTTCTCTCATCTCCTTAAGGGGGAGAGTATCTTGAAAAGGATAAAAGTCATAGAGGTTTCCCAGAAGGAATCGGAAAGTATTCCTTATCCTTCGATATACTTCTACTGAGTAATTTAGTA